>NZ_JAZHLK010000020.1:0-74547 GCF_036549515.1 Aurantimonas sp. E1-2-R+4
ACTGGCGGCGCATTCACACCCGCTACGATCGTTGCGCCCACACCTTCTTCTCGGCCATCTGCATCGCAGCCGCCGTCATCTTCTGGCTCTGATCAATGAGTCCTGAGCCTAGCGCTCGCCATCATCGTCCTCCTCCGGACGCTCCGACCCGCGACGCGCCTCGACGGCGGCGACCACGGCATCCGCGGTGATGCCGAAGTGCTCATAGAGATCGGCGGCGCGGCCGCTGGCGCCGAAGCCGGTCATGCCGATAAAGATTCCGTCGCGCCCGATGAAGCGGTCCCAAGCTTGGCGGATTCCGGCCTCGATCGCGACATTGACGGTGCCGTGGTCGAGGATCGCTGCTTGGTATTCCGGGCTTTGCTGCTCGAACAGCTCGAAGCACGGCACCGAAACGACGCGGGTGTGTACGCCGTCCCGCTCGAGACGCGTGCGCGCTTCCATGGCGATCTGGACCTCCGATCCGGTGGCGTAGATCGTCACCTCCGCTTCGCCCGAGGCCGGGCTGATCTCGTAGGCGCCCCGCGCACTGCGGTTCTCGTCGTGCTTGTCGAGCCGCAAGGCCGGCAGATCCTGGCGGCTGAGGGCCAGCACCGAGGGCGCGTGGCGCGATTCCAGCGCGAGTTGCCAGCATTCCACCGTCTCGACCGCATCGGCGGGACGGAACACCTGCATCACTGGCATCGCTCGGAGCGAGGCGAGATGCTCGACCGGCTGGTGCGTCGGCCCGTCCTCGCCGAGGCCGATCGAGTCATGCGTCATCACATAGATGACCCGCTGTCCCATCAGAGCCGACAGCCGCATCGCGCCGCGGCAGTAGTCGGAGAACACCAGGAACGTGCCCGAATAGGGAATGACGCCGCCATGCAGCGCCAGGCCGTTCATCGCCGCGGCCATGGCGTGCTCGCGGATACCGTAATGGACGAAGCGGCCGGAATAGTCGCCGGGAACGATGGCGGCGGTCTGGCTGGTGCGGGTGTTGTTAGAGCCGGTCAGATCGGCCGAGCCGCCGATCGTCTCCGTCACCACGCCGTTGATGATCTCGAGCACCATTTCCGAAGCCTTGCGGGTGGCGACGGTGGGGCGCTCCTCGTTCAGCGCGCGCTTGTAGCGCTGCATGGCCTGAACGAAACCGCTCGGTAGATCGCCGCGCATCCGCCGCTCGAAATCGCCACGGATCTCGGCATCGATCTCGGCGAAGCGTTTTTGCCATTCCTTGCGGCGCGTGCTGGAGCGCAGCCCGGCGATCCGCCATTGGTCGCGGATCGCGGCTGGAACCTCGAATGGTTCATGGTCCCAGCCGAGCGCCTCCCGGGTTGCGGCGAGTTCCTTCGACCCGAGAGCCGATCCATGCACCTTGGCGGTGCCGGCCTTGGTCGGCGCCCCATAGCCGATCGTGGTCTTGCAGGCGACCAGCGTCGGCCGCTCGCTCGCTCTGGCCGCCTCGATCGCCTCGGCGATCGCCTCAGGATCGTGCCCGTCGCAGCGAACCGTATTCCAGCCGCTCGCCGCGAACCGGGCCGCCTGATCCGTCGAATCGGCCAGCGCGACCTCGCCGTCGATGGTGATGCCGTTGTCGTCCCACAGGACGATGAGCTTGTTCAGCTTGAGATGGCCGGCGAGCGTGAGCGCTTCCTGGCTGATCCCCTCCATCAGGCAGCCGTCGCCCACCAGCACGTAGGTATAATGGTCGACGATCCCGTCGCCGTAGCGCGCGTTCATGGCGCGCTCGGCGATCGCCATGCCGACGGCGTTGCCGAGACCCTGGCCGAGCGGCCCGGTGGTGGTCTCGATTCCGGCCGCATGGCCAAATTCGGGGTGTCCCGCGGTCTTGGCGCCAAGCTGGCGGAAATTCTTGATCTGGTCGATGTCGATATCGTCGTATCCGAGCAGATACAGGAGGCTGTAGAGCAGCATCGAGCCGTGCCCGGCCGACAGCACGAAACGGTCGCGGTCGGCCCAGTCCGGGTCGCGTGGATCGAAGGTCAGGAAGCGGGTGAACAGCACCGTGGCGATATCGGCCGCGCCCATGGGAAGGCCCGGATGACCCGACCCGGCCGCCTCGACGGCGTCGGCCGACAGGAACCGGATGGCGTTGGCCATCTGGCGATGCTGGTCGGGTGTTGTCATCAAGGCGCTCCGATTGACGGCCTGACGGCCGTGACGCGCGGCAGTCATCACATGGCTATGCTACTGTCAATAAACGAAGACCGCATCTCGATGCGACGGATCGAGGCGATCGCGCCACTTTCCATGGCCAGCCCGAAACGCTAGACCATGAAGGGCCATACGCGCATTCGCGGAAGGCATATGTCAGAACGGGCTTTGCCCGCAGGTTGGTGTCAGGGGGACGACGCGATGCCGTCGGAAGATCCGTTCGAGGCGGCGCGTCTGCGCCTTCGGACCGCGATCGAGCGGCTGGAACACGCCATCGAGGAGCGTGAGGAGCGGGAATCGTTCCTGCGGGGCGGCGAAGCCGAGATTCAGCGTATGACGGCCGATCGCGGCCGGCTGGCGCGCGAACTCGACGCGGCGTTGGCTCGGGGCGAACGGCTCGATCGCGCCAACCGAGAGGTTTCGCAGCGACTCGTTGACGCGATGGAACGGGTCCGCGGCGTGCTCGAACGCCACAAGTAAGGACAGCGGAGAGAGGTCGAATGCCACAGATCGTCGTCACTATCGACGAAAAGACCTATCGCATGGCTTGCGGCGAGGGGGAGGAGGCCCACCTGACGACTCTCGCTGCGGAGGTCGATGGCCAGATCGCCGAGCTGAGGCAAAGTTTCGGACAGATCGACGATCTCCGTCTGATGGTCATGGCGGCCATCATGGGCTCGGACGAATTGTTCGAGGCTCGGCGGCGGATTAGCGAACTTGAGGGCGAAATCGCCGAACATTCCGCTCGTTCCCACGAATTCGACGGTGCGCGGCATGCCGAGCGCACCCGTTTCGTCGATAGCCTTAACGAGACGGCGGAAGCGCTGGAGCGGCTCGGCGCACGGCTTGGCGACCGTTAGGCGAAGCGCTACGGGAGGGCGACGCCGTGCCTAGGCATCGCCGCGAGGCTTGATCGTTGTTGCGGCGGGACGCCACCCTAGATCCGCTTCCATGAGCAACGTCCGATCCCCTGCGTCCATCCCTGCCGTCCGCCAGAAAAGCCGCTTCCGGCCTGCCCTTGTGGCCTCACTGGTGGGGCCGCTCGCCGCGCTTGCCCTTTCTGGCTGCGCGGCGGTACTCAATGCCGCGACCAGCGGCAATGGCTACAGCGTCGTCGAAGATATTCGCTATATGCCCGGCGACCGCGGCACTTACGACCTCTACATTCCGGCGACGGTAACGCCGGACACGCCGCTCGTCGTCTTCGTTTATGGCGGCGGCTGGGATTCGGGATCGAAGGACCTCTATCTGTTCGTCGGCCAGTCGCTGGCAAGCGAGGGTGTCATCGTCGCCATCCCCGATTATCGCCATTATCCCGAGGTGCGATTTCCGGGCTTCATCGAGGATGCCGCCAGTGCAACCGCGCGAATCGCCAGGACCGTGCGCGGTGGCGCCTACGCCATGCCGGGTGGTCCGCACCCGCTGTTCCTGATGGGTCATTCGGCGGGCGCCGAGATCGCCGGCCTGCTGGCGACGGATGAGTCCTGGCTGGCAAGGGAAAAGCTGGCCTCGCAAAGCCTCGCGGGCTTTATCGGTCTTGCCGGTCCGTATGATTTCCTGCCGCTGACGGAAGAGCGCTACAAGCTGATCTTCCCGGAGGAGCAGCGCGCCGCGAGCCAGCCGATCAACTTCGTCGACGGCGGGGAGCCGCCGATGCTATTGATCGCCGGCGCCGACGATACGACGGTCGACCCGAAGAACACCCGCTCGCTGGCCGCGAAAATGCGCGCCTCAGGCGGTTCGGTGACCGAAACGATTTATCCGGGCGTCGATCATTTAGGGGCGATCACCGCCTTCGCGACCGCCATCCCGCTCAATGATACCGCGATCCGCGACGAGACCCTGGACTTCATCCGGAAGAACGCGCGGTGAGCGCGCTGACGGACTTCGCGGCCCGGCAATTTCCGGGGACGCAACCGATCGCGGGACATTTCGTCAAGGCGGAGCCGATCGTCGACCATCGCTATTTCGGCGCGCTGTTCGCGGCCTTCGCCGAAGATGGCCAGGGCAGTATCTTCGATCACATGGCATACGGGCCGTTCGCCGACGAGGCCGTATTCCGCAGTTGGGCGGAAGCCACCTATCTCGCCGACAACATCCGGTTTCACGCCATCTTGCCTTTGACAACCGGTCGGGCGGAGGGGGTTGCCGCGCTGATGCGCACGGATACGGCGAACGGCGTGAGCGAAATCGGGCATATCTGTCTCGCCCCGTCTCTGCAGCGGTCGCGCGCGGCGAGCGAAGCCTTCTATCTGATCATGCGCCGGGTGTTCGACGAACTGGGCTACCGGCGCCTCGAATGGAAATGCGACGACCGCAACCAGCCGTCCAAACGGGCGGCCGAGCGGCTGGGGTTTCGCTACGAGGGGCTGTTTCGCCAGCACATGATCGTCAAGGGTCGCAATCGCGATACCGCTTGGTATGCGATCATCGACCGCGATTGGCCGACGGTCAAAGCCGGCTTCGAGGCCTGGCTGGCGCCGGACAATTTCGACGCCGAGGGTCGCCAACGGCGCGGGCTGACCGAGATGCGCGAGAGCCTCGCGGCCGGGCAATAACGCGAGGCGGTGATTATCCTCGTGCGGGAACGATGGTCACCATGGCGTCGGACGGGTAGATCGACTCGAACAGAACCCCGTCGCCTGGCATGAAACGCATCAGCGTCCGGCCTTCGCTGTCGGCCATCTCGAGCGTCCCATCGCGCGACGAGCGCCATTGCGAGACGCTTTGCAGGGTGGGCGATCCGGCGCAATCCGGGCCGATCGGAGCGTTGGCAAAGCCGGCCTCAAGGTTTGGGCTCGCCGCAATCTTGCAGGTTGCGCCGCTGCGCAGGTCGATCAAACGCACGGCGTTCAGGCGAGTCGTGTCCGCGGCAGCGGTCGAAACCATTGCCGTGGCCGCGAGGGTCGTTACGCCAGCGACCGGCTCCGTCGCCGTGATCGTCGCGCCCTGCAGGCCGGCGACGAAGACGGAAGCGGCAATTCCGGCCCCAAAGGCCGTTGCGGCAAAGTTCATATCGGTTCCCTCACGAGGTTCTCTGAGACCAATATGCTCCCTACAACCTTAAGCGAAGGTTGACGCGGATCGCGACCGTTATCAAAGCGTTCAGTCGTGGCGTGGAAGGATGCCCGCTTTCACCGATTCCGTTACCGGCGAAACCGGCGTCTGTCCCTGGAACCAATGGGTCAGGTTACGGACGACGAGATCGCCCATCGCACCCCGCGTGTGCCGCGACGCGGAACCGACATGCGGCAGCAGCACGGTGTTGGGCAATGCGATCAGTCGGGCGGGGACGTGCGGCTCCTTTTCGAAGACATCGAGGCCGGCGGCACGGATCGTACCGTTTTCCAGGGCCTCGATCAGCGCCGGCTCATCGATGGTCGTGCCTCGGCCGATATTGACGACGACGCCGTCAGGCCCGAGCGCCTTCAGGACTTTGGCATTCACAGCGCGCTCGGTGGCCGCGCCGCCGGGGGCCGCGATAATCAGCGTATCGACCGAACTGGCGAGGCTTTCCAGGCTTGGATGGTAGCGATAGGTGACATCGGTCCGCTCCGAGCGGTTGTGATATTCGATCGGCACGCCGAAGGCTTCGAGGCGCCGGGCGATGGCCAGGCCGATGCGTCCGAGGCCCATGATGCCGGCGGTGCGCCCGCGCAGCGTCATCGGAGTCAGCGGGTAGTTGCCCTCGCTCTCCCACCGCCCCTCGCGCAGGTGCTTTTCCGCCGCGTAGAGTTCGCGCACCGTCATCAGGAGAATGGCGAGCGTCGTGTCGGCGACCTCATCGGTCAGGACGTCGGGGGTATTGGTGACCATGACACCCTTGGAAGTCGCGTGCTTCACATCGACGCCATCGTAGCCGACGCCGAAATTGGCGATGATCTCAAGGTTGGGCAGCGCATCCATCATGGCGGCCGGCACCGCGCCCATCAGCGCGATCCCGCGTACGGCGTTGCGGCGGTCCTGGCTCAGCTTCGACACATCGCGATCAGGAACATGCTCGACATCGAAGGTGGTCTTCAGCGTATCGAGCGTATCGGGGTTCAGTTTGCCGGGGACGAGGATGGTCATGGAGGACAGGTCGGACATGAGGGTTTCCTTGGAAAAAGTGTGGATCGAAGAATTGCGATGGGTCAGTCGGGCCAGGCGAATTCGCTGGACTGTCGGATTTTGAGTTCCGGAGTGATGAGGATGGTCTCTTCGTTCGCCGGCTCGCCCTGGAGGCGGTCGAGCAAGGCGCCCGCCGCCCGCCGCCCGACCTCGCTCTGGCCGTTCGCGACGGTGGTCAGCGAGGGCGTCGCGATCACCGCCTCATCGATGTCGTCATAACCGATCACCGCGACGTCGACACCCGGCCGCAGTCCCGCGCGCGACAAGCCGTACATGACGCCGAGCGCGACGAGATCGGAAAAGCAGACGATCGCGGTCGGGCGGTTCTCGATGGCGAGAAAAGCGGACACGGCGTCGAAGCCGGAATGGCGGTCACGCGGGCCTTTGATGCGCCATTCGTCGCGGAATTCGATGCCGCCGCGCGTCAGCGCCGCCAGATAGCCGGCCTCCCGATCGCGCCCGGTCGAGGTCATCGCCGTGCCGCCGATCATCGCGATCGAGCGGTGGCCGCGCCCGATCAAATGGTCGACCGCGAGCCCCATGCCGTAGGAATCGTCGCCGCGAAAGCCACAGACGCCGGAGCCCTCGATCGTGCGAGCGATCAGCGTCACCGGCAATTCGTTTTCCTCGGCCAGGTGGATGTCGCTGGCCGGTGTCCCGATGGCCGGTGACAGGATCAGCCCGTCGGCACCAAGTTGCAGCATCGTATCGACGAACGAGCGCTGCTTGGCCAGTTCGTCGTGATGGTTGCACAGGATGAAGGTCTGGCGGCGCCGGTCGAGCTCATCCTCGACGGATTTCAGGATCTCGCCGAAGAACGGATTCATGATGTCATGAACGCAGACACCGAGAATGCCAGATCTCGACGTCCGCAGCGAGGCAGCGCGCCGGTTGTAGATGTAGCCGAGATCGCGCGCCGCATGCTTGATGCGTTCGCGCGTGACCTCCGCGACCAGAGGGCTGTCGCGCAAGGCCAGCGATACGGTCGCGGTCGAAAGACCCAGCGAATCCGCAATCGTCGAGAGTTTGACCTTTTGCGCCACCTAAGACCGTTCCTCCCGTTTCCACTGATGCCGCGTCGATCTATGGCAAACACTGGCGGTCGCGCAAAGCCCTGCCGGTGCTTTCGCCGCAAGGAACGGTGCGGGTGCCGGCTCAATCACCCGACGCGATGTCCCTTGTCGGCGTCGCGCCGGTGTCGGCGAGGTTTTGTGCCATACGCTGCAACAGCTTGCGCAGCGTCTTGCGCTCCCGGCCGGAAAAGCCGGCCAGCGCGGCGCGATCGACGGCCTTTCGCGCCGCGCCCACCGCATCGACGATGGCTGCGCCCTTGTCGGTCAGATGCGCGTGGCTCTGGCGCCCGTCGCGCTCGGAACCCCGTTTCTCGACGAGACCTTGAGCGATCAGGCGGGTCACGGTCTTGGTAATCGTCGGCGGCCGCACCGACAGGCGCTCGGCCAATTCGCGCAAGGACATGCCGTCCTCTTCGCTGATTGCAAGCAGAACCGTGTCCTGTCCGGGATAGAGATCGAGCGTCGCTAGACGTCCCGCCAGAGCGGTCCGCGCGATGCGCGCGGCGACGCCGAGATGCGTCGTCGCCGACCGCTTCCTCTGCTTCTTCCCCGCCATCTTGTCCCAATCCCTCTTCGCGGGGCAAAATGACGAAGTGCCGCTATGTTGTCCACCTTGTTTGCCCGTTACCCTCATGCCAGGAACATCGCTACGGGCCAAACATACCAGGCTCATCACGAGGATCGACCATGCGGCCACGCTACGAGGAGATGACGAGCGAGGAACTCGCGGCCGACCGAGTGTCGCTCGAAACGGCTGTCGCGGTGATTCCGATCGCCGCCGTGGAGCAGCATGGGCCGCATCTGCCGCTCGGCACCGATGCGATGCTGGCCGACGCGATGGTCGAGACGGTTCTGGCAATGCTGCCGGCGGAGCGCCCGGTGACGTTTCTGCCGACGATTCGGATCGGCAAGTCCACCGAACATACGCGGCTTTCTGGCACGCTGAGCTATGACTGGCGGACGGCGACGACGGCCCTGATCGAAATCGGCGAGGGGCTCGCTTCCAACGGCTTTCGTCGTCTCGTCATCGTCAACGCCCATGGCGGCAACACGCCGGTGATGGACACCGCCGCGCTGGAACTACGTAAGGCGCATGGCGTGCTGGCCGCGACCTGCTCCTGGCTGCGCTTCGGCATTCCGGACGGCTTGCTGCCGGCCACGGAGGTCGCCACCGGCATTCATGGCGGCGCGGTGGAGACATCGCTGATGCTGCATTTCCGGCCGGAGCTCGTGCGGACCGGCGCGGTGCGGGATTTCGCCTCGCTCCAGAGCGAACTCGGCGAATCCGCCAAACGGCTGCGGGCGCATGGCCGGCTCGGCTTCGGCTGGATGGCAGGGGATCTCAATCCGGCGGGGGTCGTCGGCAACGCATCGCTGGCGACGGCGGCAATCGGCGCGGCAATCGCCGACTATCAGGCAAAAGCGTTCGTGGAGTTCCTCGACGACGTGCTGGCCTTCGATCTGTCGCGGTTGCGCTGAAAGCTGCTGCGCGGCTTGGAAATCACGTGTCGGCCACGCCGGAGCAGCAAACGGCAGTCGGCTGCGCCTCTCCCGAGAGCATTGCTTCGATGACCCGGCAGTTGCTCAGCTCCGCATCGCTGCAGCCTTGGAGAAGGGCTTGCAGAGTCTGTTCCAGATCCTTCAACTCGGAGATGCGCCGCCGCACATCGGCCATCTGCGCACCGAACAGCAACCGCACCTCGCCGCAGTCGTAAGCATCGCCTCCAGTCCGCACGATGAGGCCGCGCACCTGCGCCAAGCTCAGGCCGAGGTCTCGCGTGCGGCGGATGAACCGCAATCTGCGAACGTGCTCGCCCCCGTATTGTCGGTGGCCCCCAGGCCCACGCGGCACGTGCGGCAAGAGCTCCAGCCCTTCATAGTAACGGACCGTGTCGACACTGCAGTCGGCCAGCCGGGCCAGAGCACCGATCGCAAGCGATTTTCCTGTCGTCGCCATGACCACTCCCTTGAAATTCGTCTCAGCCCCTTGAACCTAGAGTTACTCCAGATCCTACATCGAGAAAATACTGCCGGTCAGCGTCCGTCTGTCTCGGATGCGACCATTTACCGTTTCCGCCGGACCGAGCGTTTGGCCAGCGAATTAACAGGGGATCACAATGCGCCTTCACCATCTTACGACAGCAGAATGGACGAAAACCGTCGGGATTGGGCTAGCCGTCGCGGCGCTGACCGGAGCGATCATGTTTGCGGGCCTAGCAACCGGAGTGTCGCCCTTGCCCAAGCCGCTGGGATTGGCCTTCGCCAATACTTTGCTGGGAGCGGACCTGCCGCTACCTGTCGGACTGCTGTTCCACACGGCGTGGGTCACATTGCTCTCCGCCGTTTATGTCCTGCTGTTTCGAGACAAGTTGACGTTTATGCGGGCGTTCTGGTTGGCCTTCGCGCTCTGGATACTGGTCCTGCTGTTTTTCTTTCCTCTCGTGGGCTGGGGCTTCCTCGGCCTTGCCGTCAGTCCAAAGCTCGTCGTGGCTTCCGCCGTGCCGCACTTGCTGTTCGCGGTCTTCTTGTGGGGGCTGAGCCGCCAGTTTCTCCCAGCCCGAAACGAAACGTCGCGTAACGATCAATAGGACTCACTGGTTGATCGCCCCCATTCAGGTGCGCCGCGATCGGCGGAACCGGTTCAGCTCTCGATCCAGCGCCGCAGGAGATTCGACCGCGTCTTCATCACCCGGTCGAGGGTTTGCCGTGGGACGTCCGCGTGCCGCAGCTCCTCGACGGTGGTGTCGAGATCGAACAGGATTTCGCGCTGTTCGGCGTGCCGGACCTGGCTGCGCGCCCAGCCCACGGCCACCCGGCGCGTGCCGCGCGTCACCGGGTCGACACGGTGGAGGGTGGTCGAGGGATAGGCGACCAATTGGCCAGGCGCGAGCTTGACCTCTTCCTCGCCGGCGGTGGTTTCGATGATCAGCGCGCCGCCGTCGTACGTCTCCGGGTCGTCGAGGAACAGCGTGAAGGAGATGTCGGTCCGAATGCCTCCGATCATGGCATCGTCGACGTGACTGCCATACGCCATGCCGGGCTCGTAGCGGGAAAGGATCAGGGGGGTCAGCCGGCTCGGCCGAGCAAACATGCGAAATAGGGCGTTCGCTTCGATGCGCTTGGCAAGCGTCGCGCGCAGGGTGTCGACCCCGTTGTCGCCGCGCCCCGCCTGGAGATTGTTCTTGACCGCCCGCGCATGCCACCCGGCGGTGGCCCGTCCGTCGACGAATTGGGCCGCGTCGAGCACGGCGCACGCATCTTTTACCTCGTTCTGATTGAGAACGTCGCCGATTACCAAATACATTATCAGTCCTTACTTTGACAATCATGAAATCTATGGAGATTTCATTCTTTTGAATGATTCCAATCAGCGATTTAGACTGATTCTAAAGAATGATTTCATTCTGATTTCTTCTATTTGCCTATAGACGTGGGAGATCGTCTTGTGGCACGGGAAAAGCGGCCGGGCAACACTTTGGCGTGCTCGAGACCGAGATTGAAGGAGCAAGTATGAATCATCGTCGCAAAATTTGGATGGGGGTCGGAGCCTTCGTGTTGGCCGGATCCGCGGCCTCGGCCGGAACGGCAACGACCGGACTGGTGGACGCCGGTCCGCGGCTTTATGCTGGAGAGGAGGCCGCCGAGCGCGGCTATCGCATCGCGGAAGCCGGCGAGTCCGGCGAGGCCGGGCACACGCAGGAAGCGGGCGAGGCCGGCGAAAGTGGCGAGGCAAGCGTCGCCAGCGAGGGCGGCGAGAGCGGCGAGAGCGGCAAGCCTAGCGAAGGCGGTGAGGGTGGCGAAGGAGGTGAAGGCGGTGGATCCGTCGATCTCAAGACTGACGACGCGGCCTATTTCGCCGAGCTTTCGAAGATGCGCGGCCATCTGATGGCGGCCGAGGCACTGCTCGATGCGGGCGAGACCGAGATGGCAGCTCCGCATCTCAAGCATCCGCTGAAGGAGAACTACGAAGCCCTGGAAGCGGCCTTCGAGGCCCGAAGTGTGCCGGAGTTCGAGGCGACCCTTGAAACGATGGAAGCCAGCGACCCGGCCAATTCGGCCGACGCGCTGACCAAGATCGCCGAAGCCCGAAAGGCGATCGACGTGGCCGGAGAGGGAATCGACCCCAGCGCGAAGGTGCTTGGAGTGGTGGCGCTGTTGCGCGAGGCGGCGCAGGAATACGAGGAAGGCGTCAAGGACGGCAAGGTCGAAGAATTGGCCGAGTATCAGGACGCCTACGGCTTCGTGCGAGCGGCCGATTCGGTCATGCAGGGATTGTCGGGCGGTATTCCGGCGGAAGCGGCCGAGGGATTGAACGCGGCGCTGTCGTCGCTGAAGGAGGCGCTTCCGTCTCCTGTCCCATCGAAAGACGGTCTGATGGACAGCGGCGCGTTCAGCGCGGCCGTCGCCAAGGCGGAGTTGGCCGCCTCTGCGATTTAGGCATTTGGGGCCGGCCAAGCCGCCGGCCCCATAGACTACGCTTTCCGCCGCGTTGCCTCCATGAAGCTCCGCAGGACTGCGTTCATGCGGGTCTGATAGCCGGTGCCCTCGGCCTTGAACCAGTCGAGTACGTCCTTGTCGACGCGCAGGCTGATCGGCGTCTTGGCTTCGGGATAGACAAGCTCGGCGTCTTTCCAGAAGTCGGCGCCAAGGCTGGGGCCTTCAGGGGCATCGGGATTGTGATGCAGTTCACCCCGGCGATCCATTTCGCGGATTTCTTCCAGCGTGGCTGTCTTCATAGTCTTGTCGCTCATCGCGACCACCCTTCCATGCCGTGATCAGACGGCGTTTGTTCCCGCGGGGAGTCCAAACCAGGACAAAGCATTCGTCTTCGACGAGGCCGATCGCGACGAAGCGCTTCTCTCCGTACTCCTCGCGACGATCTTCTTTTTGAGCGCAGAAGCCTTCGAAAATCCTGGCCGCGCGCACCATGTCGACACCGCGCTCGCGAAGCACTTGCCCGCGTTTTTCCTCATTCCATTCAAACTCCATCGGTGGCCTCATGGATTTTTGGCAATGGAATTCGGGAGCTTGAAGGACATCGTCCATGAATCGTATATACAGTTTGAATACACCAAGCAACCCCGTGCATTCGCGATCGGACGCGCCTATATCGTTGGCCGGTCCACGAGGGAGACTCTAATGTCCGATACTGCCAACCAGGCCGACGCGCAGATCCCGGTCACCGTCCTGACCGGCTATCTGGGCTCCGGCAAGACGACGCTGCTCAACCGCATCCTGTCCGAGGATCACGGTCGCAAATACGCGGTGATCGTCAACGAGTTCGGCGAGATCGGCATCGACAACGACCTCATCGTCGAATCCGACGAAGAGATCTACGAGATGAACAATGGCTGCGTCTGCTGCACGGTGCGCGGCGATCTTGTGCGCGTCGTCGAGGGACTGACCCGCCGCAAGGGGCGCTTCGACGCGATCATCATCGAGACGACGGGGCTCGCCGACCCGGTGCCGGTGGCGCAGACCTTCTTCATGGATGAGGACGTGCGCGCCAAGACCAAGCTCGACGCCGTCGTCGCGCTGGTCGACGCCAAGCATTTGCCGCTGCGCCTCAAGGACAGCCGCGAGGCCGAGGATCAGATCGCCTTCGCCGACGTGGTGCTGCTCAACAAGACCGATCTCGTTACCCCGGAGCAACTCGCGGTGGTCGAGGCGACGGTCCGTGCGATCAATCCCACTGCCGTGATCCATCGCACCGAACGGGCCGGTATCGATCTGAAACGTGTGCTCGGGCAGGGCGCTTTCGACCTGAAACGCGTGCTCGAAGACGATCCAGATTTTCTCACCGGCGCGGAAGACGCCCATGACGACCATGCCTGCGGCCCGGATTGCGATCATGATCACCATCACCACGGCCATGCCCATCACGGCCACGACCACCACCACCATGATGCGGCTTCGCCCTTGCACGATGTGACGGTGAAATCGGTCTCGCTGCGTGGCGGCGAGCTCGACAGCGAAAAATTCTTTTCCTGGATTCAAGCGCTGACCCAGGAGCAGGGGCCGAACATCCTGCGCCTCAAGGGCATCATCGCCTTCGCCGGCGATCTGGACCGCTACGTCGTGCAGGGCGTCCACATGATCGTCGAGGGCGATCACCAAAGGCCATGGCGCGACGACGAAAAGCACGAGAGCCGGCTGGTGTTCATCGGCCGCGAGCTCGACGCCGAAGAATTGTCCGCCGAGTTCGAGGCGTGCGCGGCACGTCAGCGGGAAAATGCCTGATGCCGTCGATCGCGGCCTATGAGTTTCCGGATTTCGTCGAGACGGCGGTTTTTTTGAAGGATCAGCCGGTCTTCGCGGTCGCCGATGGCACCGTACGGTTCCCGGCGGGCGGCGAGCGGGTTGTCGAGGCGCATCCGGGCGGGTTGTTGTCGGCGCGCTACGATCCCTACGGCCTGCGGCTTCTGACCGGCGGCGAGGATGGCCGCGTGGTGTCGGTGGACGGCGGCGGGGCGGCGCGCGAGATCGCCTCGATCGGCCGCAAATGGATCGCTTCTGTTGCTGGCGGTCCCAAGGATACGGTGGGCTTTGCCTCGGGCAAGACCGCCTATGTCCGGCTTGGCGGCGGCGCGCTCAAGGAAATCCGCCATGAGCGCACGGTCGAGGATATCGCCTTCGCGCCGAAGGGGATCCGCGCGGCGACCGCCCGCTACGACGGGGCCTCGCTGTTCTTTCCCGCGACCGACGCCGCCCCGGCCGCGCTCGAATGGAAGGGAGCGCATCTCGGCATCGATTTTTCGCCCGACGGACGCTTCCTCATAACGGTCATGCAAGAAAACGCCCTGCATGGCTGGCGGATCGATGACGGCAAGCACATGAAAATGACCGGCTATCCGGCCAAGGTGAAAGACTGGTCCTGGTCGGCGAAGGGCAAGTTCCTGGCGACCTCGGGCGCGCCGGCGGCGATCCTGTGGCCGTTCTCCGGCAAGGACGGGCCGATGGGCAAGGCGCCGCTGGAACTGGGCACGCGCGGCGACACGATGGTCACCGCCGTCGCCTGCCACCCGGCCGAGGACATGCTGGCGATCGGCTATGGCGATGGGATGATTCTGGCCGTGCGCTTCGCCGATTCCAAGGAAGCGCTGCTGCGGCGGGGCGGGGCGAGCCCGGTCAGGACGATGGCCTGGAGCGGCGACGGCCGCTTTCTCGCCTTCGGGTCAGAATCCGGCGAGGCCGGCGTGATCGACATCGCAGGGTGAACGATGAGGAACATGGCCACGAGGCTTGGTGACAAGCTCGGAACGATCAGATCCGGCGTTTCTGAGATGAATGCCGCCGAGGCTGGGCGTAGCGCGCGCGATTATCCGCCGAGCCCCGCCTGATGGACGCTCTGACCCTCTTCGGCGTGGTCGCCGTCACGCTGATGCTGGCCTTCTATGCGCTCGAAGAAAAAAGCGCCTGGTTCGTTCTCTCGTTTGCCGGTGCGTGTGCGCTCGCGTCCATCTATGGCTTTCTCTCCGGTGCATGGCCGTTCGGCGTGGTCGAGGCGGTGTGGTCCCTCGTCGCTTTGCGCCGCTGGCGAAAGAAAGCGGCGAACTGAGGCTGACCGACGCGGGCTTTGCTTCTGGTCTGAAGCTACCGCCCGTGTTCCTCGTCCTCGGCCGGTTCGTCCGTCACCGCCGCCTCGATCGTGCAGACGATGCCCTCGGGGCGATAGTCGATCTTGACCTCGCCGCCGAATTCGGCCGCCATCGCCTGTTCGATCAGGCGTGAGCCGAAGCCGCGCGTCTCCGGTGCTTCGACCGGCGGGCCGCCGATCTCCCGCCAAGTGAAGGTGAGCTGCCGCGTTCCTCCCACGACTGCCAATCCCCATTTGATCGTGACATGGCCGCTGTCGTTGGATAGCGCGCCGTATTTGGTCGCGTTGGTGGCAAGTTCGTGCAAACCGAGCGCCAGCGCGAGGCTCTGCCGCGCGGTCAGCCGCAGATCGGGACCGGACGCGGAAATCCGCGTCTCGTCCTCCGGCTGGTGGGTCTTGAGCGAATTGGCGACGATCGCCGCGATCGGCGCCGAGGTCCAACTCGTCTGGGTGAGGATGTCGTGCGCCTGGCCCAGCGCGATCAGCCGCGCCGAGAAGGCGGCGAGCCCATCCTGGACATTGGTTGCCCGGCGCAGCGTCTGGTTGGCGAGCGCGTTGACCATGGCGAGCGTGTTCTTGACGCGGTGCTGCAGCTCGCGCGTCAGCATCTGCTGGCGCTCTTCCGACTGCTTTTGCTCCGTCACGTCGCGCATCGCCCCGACGAAGCGCACGGTCCGCCCATCCTCGACCAATGTCTGACCGCTCGAATGGATGTGGCGGGTGACACCGTCCTCAAGCCCGATGGCGCGATAGACGATATCGTATTCGCTGCTGGAGGTGGAATCGAGCACGGCGGTTACGGCGGCCGCGACCCGTTCATGGTCATCGGCATGCAGTCCAGGCAGGAAGGTATCCTCGTAACTGACAGGCACCCCAGCCCGCAGGCCGAACAGCGCACGGGCACGATCGTCCCATAAGAGCACGCCGGTTCGCAGATCGTAATCGAAGGTGCCGATCGCCGCCGATTCCTGGGCCAGACGAAGCCGTCGCTCCGCCTCGATAAGGGCCTGTTCGGTTTGTCGGCGCTGAGTGAAGGCCCAGGATCGGTTCAGGACATCGCGCACGAAGGCGATCTCCTCATCACTCCACTGCCGGGGCTCGGTGGAGTGCAGATAGAGGATGACCCGAACCCGGCCTCCTTCCACGACCGTCAGATTGACGAGCGCGCCGATTCCGATTTCCGACCACGCCTCCTTGATCGCCGGTGAGGCGGCGTGCTCGTCCGTGTTTTCTATGACGAGCAGGCCGGAGCGTAACTCCTCTACAAAATCGGGCCCAAAGCTTGCGAGCGGAAAAGTTCCCGACAGCGGCGTCGCGCTGTCCGCCGTCCATTCGCTGGAGATCGTCGCGGCTGTTTCGCCAGTGTCGACACTGGCGTAGCCGACCCGATCGATGCACAACGTTTCGCCGAGAATCCGAAGCGCCTTGGTGGTGTGGCTGGCCTGCGCCTCGCCGAGAATGAGTTCGTCACCGAGCCGCAAAAGCGCTGCCTGCCGCGCCTCACGCGCCCGCTCGGCGGTGCGATCGACGATCGCACCGGGAAAGCGCAGCGGCTTTCCGGCGCTATCGTGGAAGCAACGACCCTTCGCGAATATCCAGTGAACCGCGCCATCGCCATCGACAGTCCGGTACTCCTGCGCATAGGGAGACGCTGTCTCGGCGGCGGTTTTGATCGTCGCACTGACCCGGTCGAGATCGTCCGGATGAACGCCGCGCAGAAACGTCTCGATGGGCACACCCTTGTCGGCAAGCGCCGGGTCGACACCGAACAGGCGCGCAAAGCGCGCATCGACATAGACACTGTCGCCCGGAATATCCCAATCCCAGGTTCCGATCAGTTCCGACACCTCGAGCGCGAGGTGCAGCCGCTCCTGGCTGGCCTCCAGTTCCTCACGCTCCTTACGCTCGCGCGTTCGGTCCCGCAGAATCTTGAGGACGCCGACCGGCTTCTCGTCGTCGCCGTAGAGCGGCATCATTTCGCCGCTGGCGAAGAAGCGCGAACCATCGGCCTTGAGGTGCCAGCGCTCGTCGCTTGCCTTGCCCATGCTCAGCGAAATGCGCATTTCGCGCTCGGGAATGCCGTCCTCGACGTCCTCGGGGGTAAAGATCGTCGCGATCGGTCGGCCGACGATCTGGCGTTCGGACCAGCCGAGAACTGCCTCCGCGGCGTCGTTCCAGGTCGTCACGACGCCGTCGAGATCGGCCGCGATGATGGCGTAGTCGACGGCGCTCTCGACGATGAGGCGATAGCGAGATTCGGTTTGGTGCAAGGCCTTTTTCAGGCCGGCGATCTCTTCCACCGCGGTGTCGAGCCGGACCTGCGAATCGTTGCTGGTCCCAGCCTCGATTTGCGACAGCCGCAGCTTTAGCGCTGCGTTCTCCGCGAGCACCGCTGCCAGGCGGTCGTCCTGTGCCAATTCCATGCGGCAGCGTCCCCTGCGCATCTTGAGACAAGTCGGATTCGCCTCGGCTTGTCTCATCGATGTCCCCTTGTCATGCCTATGCCATCTCATCGACAGGTCAACAAGAGTACCCCTATCCAAGCCATTAATTTTAAATGACTATTGGCATTATTTCCTGTGCGGGACAACGTCCCCTTGATCTGCCGTCACGGCAGTATCGGCAGTAATTACAAGAGACTGCCTACGGCCGGTCGGCGCCAATGTTCCGGTGGCGCCAGCAAGATGTCCCGGCGCGATTTCCAGAGCCAGCAACCGGTGTGGCTCGAACGGCCCCGGCATGGCGAGATTCGCCGTGGCCGCGCTCGAAAAGCCGAAGCGACCGTAATATTCCGGATCGCCCATGAGCAGGACCGCACCATGGCCGAGCCGCGCGGCCTCGCAGATGGCATGGCGCATCAGCGCACCGCCGATGCCGGCCTTGTGCATGCTTGGATCGACGGCGAGCGGGCCGAGGAGAAGGGCCGGGACTTCCTCCGGGCCGCGTTGGCCGGCGGCGATGCCCCACAGCCGCACGGTTCCGACCAGGCGACCGTCGGCGGCGATCGCCGCGAAGGCGAGATCGACCGCCGGCCGCCGCCCACGCCGGAGCGCCTCGGACGCTTTGCGCTTGCGGCCGGGACCCATCGCGGCGTTAAGGAGGATTTCGCGCGCGGCGACGTGCCGGCCGGTTTCCCGAACGATCGAAAACAGCGGCGCGGCAGCCTCGAACGCCGTGGCATGAAGGAATGCGGACATAAAACTCCCACTGATCGACAGGAGGCGGAAGGGAACGGCCGGGCAATGCCGCGGCGCGCGGGCGAAACGCCCGGTGCGGCGGCGCCGGGCGTCAGCTTCGGAGCGACAGGCTCCGTCGTCGCAATCGAGTTCTCATGCGGCGCCTCAGATCACGTAGGCGCGCAACGGCTCGATGCCGTTGAAGGCGACAGAGGCGTAGGTGGTCGTATAGGCGCCGGTGCCCTCGATCAGCACTTCGTCGCCCACCGTCAGCGAGATCGGCAGCGGGTAGGGCGTCTTCTCGTATAGAACGTCCGCCGAATCGCAGGTCGGGCCGGCGATGACACACGGTTCCGTTCGCTCACCGTCATGCTTCGTGACCATCGGGTAGCGGATCGCTTCGTCCATGGTCTCGGCGAGACCGCCGAACTTGCCGATGTCGAGATAGACCCAGCGATTGGCATCCTCGGCCGACTTCTTCGACACCAGCACGACCTCCGCCTTGATGACGCCGGCGTCGCCGACCATGCCACGGCCCGGCTCGATGATCGTCTCCGGCAACCGGTTGCCGAAATGCTTGCGCAGGCTGGCGAAAATCGCCTGGCCATAGGCGCTCGCGGTCGGCACGTCCTTCAAATAGCGGGTCGGGAAGCCGCCGCCCATGTTGACGAGGGTCAGCACGATGCCCTTTTCGGCCAACGCCCCGAAGACGTATTTGGCGTCGGCAATCGCCGAATCCCAGGCTTCGGTGTCGGTCTGTTGCGAGCCGACATGGAAGGAGACGCCGGTGGCGGTGAGGCCGAGCGCGTCGGCATGCACCAGCACGTCGATCGCCATCGCCGGAACGCAACCGAACTTGCGCGACAGTGGCCATTCGGCGCCCTCGCCATCGGTGAGGACGCGGCAGAACACGCGGGCGCCGGGAGCGGCGCGAGCGATCTTCTCGACCTCCTCGACGCAATCGACCGCGAACAGCGACACACCGAGCGCGTGGGCGCGGGCGATGTCGCGTTCCTTCTTGATGGTGTTGCCGTAGGAGATGCGCTTGGCCGTCGCGCCAGCCTCGAGCGCCATCTCCACCTCGGCGACCGAGGCGCAGTCGAAGTTGGAGCCGAGCGACGCGAGCAGGCGCAGGACTTCCGGCGCCGGGTTGGCCTTGACGGCGTAGAAGATCGCCGAATCGGGCAGTGCCTTGCGGAAGGCGTTGAAATTGTCCTCGACGATGTCGAGGTCGACGACGAGGCAGGGGCCATCCGGTCGTCGGGTGGCGAGGAAATCGAGGATGCGCTGCGTGGCCATTGGGCTCTCCCATTGACCCGATCCTTGCGGATCGGAAAATCGACGAGGAGCGACTGCAAGAATGCCGCGGACAGCCGATAGCGACCCTCCGAACGGCCTCTTGCGAGACGCGACGATGGCCGGATGCGAACGCGGAACGTCCGTCTCCGGTAATCAGTCTGCCATGGCTTGGTGGGCTTGGACCCGCCGCACTTCAGGCAAGGATGGTGTGCCTCTTCAGTATTCCCGGCTTTGGAGACCAGGAGAGACCAGAAAGGCCCGGACCGTCGTTGCTTCAAGGCGTCCTCGATCTCGCGAAGCTCGCAAAACCGACTGGATGTGTTACGTCCAGGTACCGTCCCGGCAACCCTCGCATTTGAGGACCGGGGGACGCCCACAGGCACGTGCGACTTGGGGCGAGATGCGATGTATGCCGGTGATCCGTCATAAACAAGGGGGAAGATCTCCCCGATTGATTTTTCGACCGTTCCCGTAGCAGGAAGGATCGTCGGCGTTGTCCGGCGGCCACAATCACAAGCCTGGAGCAAGGTGCCGAATGGATACGCTGACCCGGATGCGCGCCTTCATCGCCGTCATCGAGAACCAGGGATTCTCGGCGGCGGCCCGCAAGACCGGACGCTCCAAGGCGCTTCTGTCGAAATATGTGCGCGAGTTGGAGGACGAACTCGGCGTGCTTCTGATCAACCGGACCACCCGGCAGATCGCCCTGACGGCGGCTGGGGAGGTCTATCTGTCGCGTGCTTCCGGCATCCTCGCCGATCTCGAAAGCCTCAACGAGGAGGCGCGCGAAGCGACCGGCGAGGCCAAGGGGACGATTCGCGTCTCGGCGGCCCGGACCTTTGGCGACGCCGAGCTGGGGCTCAGCCTCGTCGACTTCGCCAAGGACCACCCTGACATCGGGCTCGACATCCATCTCGATGACAGTTTCGTCAATCTGGTCGAGGAAGGCTTCGACGTCGCGATCCGCATGACCCGGCTGGCCGATTCGGCGATGATCGCCCGGCGACTGGCCTCGCTCGACTTCGCCATCGTCGGCAGTCCGGATCTGTTGAAGCGGCTCGGCCGGCCGACGCACCCCTCGCAGATCGCCGGCTTTCCAGCGGTGATCGATTCCAATTCGCGGATGTTCTCCAACTGGATCTTCCGCGATCCGGAAACCAGGGAGACGATCCCGGTCACCGTGTCGGGAAAATTCACCGCCAACAGCCCGATCACCGTGCGCGCGGCGGCGATTGCTGGCCTCGGTCTGGCGCTGAGCCCGAGCTTCGTCATCCGCAAGGACATTGAGGCGGGAAAATTGGTGACGGTGCTTGACGACTACATGCCGAGCGAAGCGGGGATCTACGCGGTCTTCCCGCATCGCCGCCATCTACCGGCGCGGGTACGGCTGTTCGTCGACTATCTGGCGGACTGGTTCAAGAAGTGCGACTCGAAGCGGAAAAACGGCGGCTGATCGGCCGATGGCACGAGCCAATTGACGGCTGCGCCTTTACCCGGCTTTAGCAGACTCTCGCTATCTTCGCCGCATGTCCCATCGCCCCCTTCTCTTGGCCGTCACGGCCGTCGTCCTCGCCGCGCTGTCCGGTCCGGTTCTCGCCAAATCGGAAGCGGTCGGCCAGGGTCGCGAAACAGCCATCGCTGTCGAGGCCGATCCCGGCACGATCGTCATCAAGACCGGCGAGCGCAAGCTTTACCTGCTCACCGGGCCCGGCAGGGCGCTGGAATACGACATTGCCGTCGGCAAGCCGAGCGAGCAGTGGTTCGGTAAGAGCTGGGTTTCCAAGAAGCGCGATCATCCAACCTGGACGCCGACCCCGTCGATGCGCGAGAAGAACCCCAGCCTGCCGCAATCGGTCGGGCCGGGACCGAAGAATCCGCTAGGCGAAAGGGCGCTGAATCTCGGCTGGGGCGCCTACCGCATCCACGGGACCAACTCCCCGAACTCGATCGGCAGCGCCGCATCCGCCGGGTGTTTCCGATTGCGCAATGCCGACGTCAAGGACTTGTTTGAGCGGGTGAATATCGGCGCACAGGTCTTGGTCCTGCGCTGAGCCGGGGACGAAACAAGCGCATCGTCCAAACTTCGGCCATTCTTATGCTGTTTCAGATTCCTACGAATTCGGAGGGGAACGGCCTTGCATCATCGTGTCACGGCAGGCGTTCTGGGGATCGCCGCTGCCTTACAGGGCACCGGGGCTGCCTCGGCCCATCCGCACGTCTTCGCCGAGGCAAAGATCGAAATCGTCGGCACCCCGGACGGTCAGCTTGCGGCGATCCGCAACATCTGGCGCATGGATGAGCTATTTTCCTCCTCGGTGATCGTCGATTTCGACAAGAACGCCAACGGCACCCTCGACGACGACGAACTCGCCGAGGTCGGAGCGACCGTCAAGGAATCGATCGCCGAGTGGAACTTCTACACCTTCGTGGAAGCCGGCGGCCGCGACGTGACGATGGCGCCGCCGGACGAAATCCTCATGCTTTGGGAGAACAACCAGCTTTTGATGTTCTTCGAGATGAAGGCCGGCGAACCGGTCGATCTCGCCAAGGACAAGCTGACGGTTTCCAACTTCGACGAAACCTTCTTCGTCGCCTTCGACTTCGCGAGTGAAAGCGATTTCCAGTTGGTCGACATGCCGAAGATCTGCGTGAAGAAATTCCTCGTGCCGGACGAGGACGAAGCCGCCAAGCAGTGGCTGGCGTCGGTAGCGACGCTGGCCCCGGACGAGACCATCCCCGACGACGGCGTCAACTATTCCAAGGTCCTGGCGGCACGGCTGGAGGTGACATGCGCGCCCGCGAGCTGATTGGCCTCGGCACCGTGCTTGTTTTCGCGGCCGTCTTGATCGCCGAACCGGTGCTGGCCAAGTCCTCGCTCGGGATCGGCAGCGCCGAGGTGACCGCGCAACCGTCCGGCGGTCTCTTCGCTCCGATCTTTACCCAGATCGCCAGCTATCAACGTGAATTCTTCACCGCGCTGCGTCAGGCCCTGATCCAATTGAAACAGGATGGCTCGGCGCTGCCGTTCCTGGTCGGACTGTCCTTTGCCTACGGGGTGTTCCACGCTGCCGGCCCCGGCCACGGCAAGGCGGTGATTTCGTCCTACATGCTCGCCAACGAGGTGGAGCTGCGCCGGGGAATCCTGTTGTCCTTCGTCTCGTCGTTGCTGCAGGCGGTGTCGGCGCTCGCGCTGGTCGGGGTCGGCTGGTACGTGCTGCGCGGCACCGCGGTGTCGATGACAGACGCAACCGACGCGCTCGAAATCGCCTCCTATGCGCTCATCGTCCTCTTCGGAGCATGGCTATTGACCCGCAAGCTGTTTCGACTGGTCGCCGGCCGGCGAACAGTCGGAGCGTTGGCCTTCGCGCCAGCGCGCCTTGCGAAAAAGCAGGCCGATCCGGCGGGGGCGCTCGCTTTCGCCGCGCCCGGCGCGGGTGCCATCAGGGGAGGGACGCCGTTGATGCGGCCTGCTTCGACGGCGTTCGACCCCGGGGCCTGCACCGACGATGACGATACCTGCGGCTGCGGTCGGCCGCATATCCCCAACCCCAAAGACCTCGGCGGGCGGATGACCTTCGGATCGGCCGCCGCGGCGGTGTTCGCCGTCGGGTTGCGCCCGTGTTCGGGGGCAATCGTGGTCCTGACTTTCGCGCTGATCAACAGCCTTTATCTCGGCGGCATTCTATCAGTGTTCGCTATGGCGATCGGGACAGCGCTCACCGTGTCCGCCATCGCCTGCGTCGCCGTTTTCGCCAAGGGATTCGCGTTGAAAGTCAGCGGTGGCGGAACGCTCGGCTGGGCCGTAGGGACCACACTGGAAATCGCTGGCGCTCTGTTTCTGCTGATCGTCGGCCTGCTGTTGCTTGGCGGCGCGCTGCAGACGGCTTCAGCATAAAAAGAGCTGGCCGGCACCGCGATGGTTTCCGACCAGCCGGCGGGTTGAGCGATACCGGCGATAGAAAGTCTTAACCGACTCTGTCTTACCCTCCGGAAGCGGGATGCCACCGGAGGCTCTAAAGCTCGAATATGCCCTATGCCGTCAGAATCAAGCAAGCTGCCGCGGGATCGAGTCTGCCGCGCGGCTCGGGTGTCCATAGGCTCAACTGGCAGACGAAATGACCTCGATCACGGTCCGCCGGCGCGATGACGTCATTATCGCGCGCCAGCAGGCCAAGCTGGATGCTCAGCAGGCGCTGATCGAACAACAGGCGGCCGCTCTTGCGCATAGCCGGAAAATCTTCGAGCGGGCCTCCGCCGCTGCCCGCATCGGTGTCTGGGAATGCAACCTTGCCGACGACACGTTGGTGTGGACGGACGTCGTGTACGACATCTTCGAGCTTCCACGCGGATCGGCGCTTAATCGGACCGAGATCCTGGAATGTTATCCGCAGGGTTCGCGCAAGACGCTCGAGATGTTGCGAAGTAGGGCGCTCGAAGAGCGCAGCGGGTTCAGTCTCGACGCCGAGATCACCACGATGAAAGGTAGGGTTCGCTGGATACGGATCACCGCCACCGTCGAGTGCGACGACGGCGTCGCCGTCCGCATTTTCGGGATGAAGCAGGATATCACCGAAGAGAAAATCATCTCGGACCAGATGCGGTATCTGGCGCAGTTCGACGTGATGACCGGGCTGCGTAACCGGAGCCAGTTCCAGGCCAGGCTTTCGGATCTTGGCGGATGCGACGCCGACAGTAATGCGATCGGCGCGCTCCTGCTGGTCGACCTCGATGGCTTCAAGCAGATCAATGACACTTATGGTCATGCGCTCGGCGACGAGTGCCTGAAGGAGGTCGCCCTACGGCTTGGGAATGCGTGTCGCGAGGCGGAGCTTGTTGCACGGATTGGCGGCGATGAGTTCGGGGTCCTGCTCGGGGCCCATCTCAATCAGCGCGCGATCGAGGAACTTGCCGGGACGATCGTGGCGGCTCTCAGCAGACCTGTCGATCGTTGCGGCCATTCGCTCGAACTCGGCGCCTCGGTTGGCATCGCCCGCGTCGATATATGGACGCCGTCCGAGCTGTTCATCCATGCCGACGCCGCCCTTTACGCCGCGAAGGCCGCAGGCCGAAACACGTTCCGCATGTTCGAGCCGGCCATGATGCAAACGACCGCGGACCCCGCGCCACCGCCTGGAGCCGCTACCCCGATCAGGTTGATGGGAACCGATCGCCGGGTCTTTCGACGGGCGTGCCCAGGCTGAGACAGGTGGTCTGGGTTGGGCCGGACGAGGCGAAGGTTTCGCCCCCGACACCGACGCGTCCCTTACGCCGGAGAGTAGATCGTGTCGATGCAATCGGACCGGATCGATCCGCTTTCACCGTAACGCGAAGGTCTGCGCCACCGTCCTTGGCGGCGATCGGCTAGCTGCCCCGGCCGGCGGTATAATCCCGGCAGGCGTCGCCGAAGGCCTTGAAAATCGCGGCCGAGCTCTTGTCGGTTTCGGCCCAATATTCGGGATGCCATTGGACCCCGAGCGCGAAGGCGCGGGCAGCTTGGACGGAGACGGCCTCGATCGTCCCGTCGGACGCCGTCGCCTCGACGGTCAGGCCGTCGGCGAGGCGGTCGATCGCCTGACGATGCACCGAATTCACCTGAATTTCGGGCTTTCCGACAATGCCGGCAAGCATCCCGCCGGGCGTAATCGCGACCGGATGACGGATGGCGAAGCGTTCGCGCTGTTCCTTGTTCGGTATGGCCCGGTGATCCATGCGGCCTTTGATCTCCTGGATTTCCGTGGCCAGGGTTCCGCCGAGCGCGACATTCAGTTCCTGATGCCCACGACAGATGCAGAGCAGCGGCACTCCCTTGTCAATCGCGCCGCGGATCAGCGCCTCGGTCAGCCGGTCGCGATCCGGATCGAAGGGTTCGTGCGCCTGGCTCGGCGGCACGCCGTAACGATCCGGATGCACGTTTGACGCCGAGCCTGTCAGCATCAGGCCATCCACGCGGTCGAGCAGTGCCGCGACCTGGAACTCGCTCGACAGCGCCGGCACAATGATCGGCAGAGCCTCGGCAACACGGGTCAGCGCCTTCAGATAGGTGTCCGGCGTCGCGTGCCAGCGATAATTGTCGAAGTCGCGGACGTCGGCGGGGACGGCGACGAGGATCGGAGCGGCGGACATGAACGGCTGCTTTCTTCGATGTGTCTTGGCGGTGCCGATGTAGGAAGCCGCCGCGCGATTGTCGATCCGCTATGCCAAGGCTGGCCCGTGGATCAGCTGAACGCGGATTTCCATCGTACATCTGGCTTATTATAAGTAATTATTCCAATTTACATTGGGCGCCAAGTTTTCTTTACCTGAAAGGTCGGATGTTCTAGCGTTTTTCCCTGCCCGCCGCGAATTTGGGTGAACGCCGGAAAACCGGCGGCCGTCGCGGCGGTCTAGCATGGGAGGATATTTTCTTGGATCGTCGTTCATTCATCAGAAAGGCCGGGGGAGTCGGGCTCGGCGCCGCCGCCGCTTCGACGCTGGCCGCGCCTGCCATCGCGCAGGAAAACCCCAAGATTACGTGGCGCTGCACGTCCTCGTTCCCGAAGTCGCTTGACACGATCTATGGCGGCGCCGAGACGATGGCGAAGTATATCAAGGGATCGACCGACGGCCAGTTCGACGTGCAGGTATTCGCTGGCGGGGAGATCGTTCCGGGCCTGCAGGCTGCCGATGCCGCGGCCGCTGGCACGGTCGAGATGGCCCATACCGCGTCGTATTACTACTGGGGCAAGGATCCGGTCTACGCGCTCGGCACCGCGGTGCCTTTCGGCCTCAACGCCCGCCAGTCGAATGCCTGGTTCTACTATGGCGACGGCGACCGGATGATGAACGAGTTCTATGCCACGCAGGGGCTCTATGGCCTGCCCTGCGGCAATACCGGGGCTCAGATGGGCGGTTGGTATCGCAAGGAAATCAACACGCTCGACGATCTCAAGGGCCTCAAGGTCCGGATCGGCGGCATGGGCGGCAAGATCATCGAGAAGCTCGGTGTCGTGCCGCAGCAGATCGCCGGTGGCGACATCTACCCGTCGCTGGAAAAGGGCGTCATCGACGCGGCTGAATGGATCGGCCCCTATGATGACGAGAAGCTCGGCTTCTACAAGGTCGCGCCTTATTACTATTATCCAGGCTGGTGGGAAGGCGGCCCGACGCTGCACACCCTGGTCAACCTCGACAAGTGGAACGAATTGCCGAAGCACTACCAGGAGGTTGTGCGCTCGGCCTGCCAAGCCGCGAATGCCGACATGATGGCCTCCTACGACTTCAAGAATCCCGCCGCGATCCGGCGACTGGTGCAGAACGGCGCCCAGCTGCGCCCGTTCAGCCAGGAGATCCTGCAGGCCTCCTACGACGCGGCCAAGGAGACCTATGCCGAGATTTCCGCCGAGAATCCGAAGTTCAAGGAAATCTACGAGAACCAGCTGGCGTTCAAGAAGGACGCCTATCTATGGGCGCAGCTGTCGGAATACACCTTCGACACCTTCATGATGATCCAGCAGCGCAACGGCACGATGTAACAGGCGTGCACTGAGCCGGTCCGACCGGCACGATGGCGATCTCGGCGCGATACCGCCGCGATCGCCATGTCCGGCCGCACAAGGGTCAGCCGGTGACGGTGACGAGGGTCCACATGCCCAGGACATAGTGGCCGGGGATGTTGCAGTAGAGAATATAGGTTCCCGGTTTCAGGGTGATGGTCAGCGCGCCGGCTTTACCCGGCTCCAGCTCCGCGACCTCGCCGACATGGCCCGCCTCATCCTCGTCGACCTTCTCTTCCGAGGCGATATAGGGCAACGGGGCATTGTTAGCCGGGACCGGCGAGACCACCATCTCGTGGACCATGACCTTTGAATCATTGGTTGCCCGGAATGTTATTTCGCCGGCCGGCACTGATGTCGTATCGACGGTGATCCCCATCGGCCCCATCGGCATGGCGCCTTTCATCATGCCCATTCCCAAAGGTTTGGCGGGATCCAACTCCATCATCGCGTTCTCGCCGCGATCCCAGAGCGAAACATTGATGGTGGTGCCTGCAGCCTGCGACGGACCCGCCGTCATCAGCGGGATCGCGCCGGCCAGCAGTGCGAGCGCCGAGCGTCGGGTGATTTGCATCGAACCGTCCTTCATTGCGCCCGTTGGGGCCGATATATCAATAAGGCGCTTCCGGCTCGCAAACTGGCTTGACTTAGATCAACGTTCCCCAAAAATGGATTTGCCTTTTAGCCCGTGATGCTTACGATCCCGCGTGATCGTCGGCGGGAGGATTCCGGCCGGCCGGCCGGGACACGCCGTCCGCGAGACGGCACTTGCATTTCGGGAGACATCCATGGACAGACGCGCATTCATTGGCGGCGCCGCCAAGGGCGCATTGGGCGCCGGCGCGCTTGGTGCGGGGGCGGCCACTCTGGCCGCGCCGGCCATCGCTCAGGAAAAGCCCAAGGTCAACTGGCGCTGCATCTCGTCGTTTCCCAAGTCCGTCGACACGATCTTCGGCGCCTCGGAATTGCTGGTGCGCTATGTGAAAGAGGCGAGCGACGGCCAGTTCGACATCCAATTATTCGCGGCCGGCGAGATCGTTCCGGGCGGGCAGGTGCTCGACGCGGTGGAAAACGGCACCGTCCAGATGGGCCACACCGCCTCCTATTATTATGTCGGCAAAAACCCGGCCTTCGCCTTCGGCACCGCCGTGCCGTTCGGCCTCAACGCCCGCCAGCTCAACGCCTGGTTCTACGAGGGCGGCGGCAACGACATGTTGAACGAATTCTATGCCAAGTCTGGCGTTTACGCCTTGCCGGCGGGCAACACCGGCGCCCAGATGGGCGGCTGGTACCGCAAGGAAATCAACACGCTCGACGATCTGAAGGGGCTGAAGCTGCGGATCGCCGGTCTTGCCGGCAAGGTCGTGGAAAAACTCGGCGTGGTTCCGCAGCAGATCCCGGCGGGCGACATCTATACGGCGCTGGAGCGCGGCACCCTCGACGCGGTCGAGTTCGTCGGCCCCTACGACGACGAGCGGCTCGGCTTCTACAAGGTGGCCAAGTATTATTACTACCCGGCCTGGTGGGAGGGCGGCGCGGCACTCCACATGATGTTCAACCTCGAACAGTGGAACGCGCTGCCGAAGTCCTATCAGGCGATGCTGGAATCGGCCTGCCAGGCGATCAACGCCTCGATGCTCGCTTCATACGATTACCGCAATCCCGCCGCGCTCCGGCGGCTCGTCGCCGAGGGCGCGCAATTGCGGCCGTTCAGCCAGGACATCATGAACGCGAGCTTCGAGGCGGCAAAAGAGGTCCATGACGAGATCTCGGCATCGAACGAGGACTACCGGACGTTGCTGGAAAGCCAGAACGCCTTCAAGCAGGACGCCTATCTGTGGGCGCAGCTCTCGGAATACACGTTCGACACTTTCATGATGATCAAGCAGCGCGAGGGCGCGCTCTGATCGGGTGATGCATCTGCGGTGAAACCGTCAAGGCCCGGGACGACGATCCGTTCCGGGCCTTTCCTTTGTCCGCTGTCCGGCCGACGGACCTATTGGAACGCCGGCGGTTGCGATAGATCGACCGTCGGCGGCGCGGGGGCAGTCGCGTCGGGCGCCGGCGCTGCTCCTGGGACGGTGCCAGGCAATCCGAGCGGCGGCAGGCCGAACGCATCGTTGGGCTGGCCCGTCCCCGAGTTGCCGCCGAGCGGCGGCAGACTCATGCCTCCTTCGCCGCCGAAGGTGGGAATTTGCAGGCGGAACTCCGCCGGGTCCATCGGCGGCCTGACGTCACCCTTGTACCGCGTGACCAACCCAGGAAACGCCATGACGATGGCAATCATCAACGCGTTGATGAGGATGAACGGCAACGCCCCCTTGTAGATCGCCGGGGTGCTTACCCCCGGGAGCGTTCGGCCCGTGACCTTGTCGAGCCACTCGCCAGCCGGCGCGATCGAGCGCAGATAGAACAGCGAGAAGCCGAAGGGGGGCGTCAGGAACGAGGTCTGAAGGTTGATGCCGATCAGCACGCCGAACCAGATCAGGTCGATGCCGAGTTTCTCCGCGACGGGAGCGAGCAAGGGGATCAGGATGAAGGCGATCTCGAAGAAATCGAGGAAGCAGCCGAGGATGAAGATGAGGATCGAGACGGCGATCAGAAATCCGTATTCGTCGCCGGGGATCGCCAGCAGCAGTTCCTCGATCCAGATATTGCCGTTGATGCCGTAAAAGGTCAGGCCGAAGACACGCGCCCCGATCAGGATGAAGAGGACAAAGGCGGATAGCTTGGCGGTGGACTCCAGTGCCTGCGTCAGAACCTTGAGCGTGAGCCGGCCCTTGCTGAAAGCCATGGCCAGTGCGCCGGTCGCGCCCATCGCGCCGCCTTCGGTCGGGGTGGCGATGCCGAGAAAGATGGTGCCGAGAACGAGGAAGATCAGCGCCAGCGGAGGGATCAGCACGATGACGACCTGCTGGGCCAGCCGCGACAACAGGCCGAGGCCGAAAGCGCGGTTCAACAGCGCGACGGCGTAGGCGACGCCGACACCCGTCGTCACCGCCCAGACATCGCGGACTTCGTCGCGAAAACCGGCGAAGACCGTGTACCAGGTCACGACGGTAATGATGACCGCCGCGAGCAGAATGGCGATCAGCGACCAGACGCCGCCACCGAGTGTGCGCGCCTCGGGCGGTAGTGCCGGTGCTGCGTCAGGCCGCACGATCGTCACCGCGAAAGTGTAGAGAAGATACAGCCCGATCATCAGCAGCGCCGGATAGAGCGCGCCGACATACATGTCTCCGACCGAGCGACCGAGCTGGTCGGCCATGACGATGAGCACCAGCGACGGCGGCACGATCTGCGCGAGCGTGCCGGAGGCGGCGATCGTCCCGGTGGCGAAGGACCGGTCGTAGCCGTAACGCAGCATGATCGGCAGCGAGATCAGCCCCATGGCGATGACCGAGGCGGCGACGACGCCGGTGGTGGCGGCCAGCAGCGCGCCGACGAGGACCGCGGCGTAACCGAGGCCGCCGCGCACCGGGCCGAAGAGTTGCCCGATCGTCTCCAGCAGATCCTCGGCCATGCGCGAGCGTTCGAGAACCAATCCCATGAAGGTGAAGAACGGCACGGCCAAAAGGGTGTCGTTCGACATGATCCCGAAGACCCGATCCGGCTGCGCGCCGAGCAGGGTCCAGAACAGCGTGATCTGCGGCGACAGTTCGGAGAACTCGACACCGATGACGAAGTAGAACAGGCCGCCCGCGGCGAGGGTGAAGGCGACCGGGTAACCGAGCAGCAGCATCGCCATAACGCTGACGAACATGATCGGCGCGAGGTTGTGCGCGAGAAACTCAATCATCGCGCCGCACCCGCGGGTCGTCGCGAGTGGCCTGGATTCCTTCGTCTTCCATCTCGAGCGCGTCCTCGACAGCGGGCGGTAGATCGTGGTGTGGCGATGGTTCCTCGATTACGCCGCGGAGGACGGCGATCCGTTTGATGATCTCGGAGAGCGCCTGGGCGAGAAGGAGAATGAAGCCCGCGAGAATCAGCGCCTTGGCCGGCCAGATGATCAGCCCGCCGGCATTCGCCGACACCTCCTGCTGGCGGTAGGAGAGTTGGACGTAAGGAATGGCGAGATAGACCATCAGCCCAGCGAAAGGCAGCAGGAACAGGACGTGGCAGACCAGATCGATCCAGTCGCGCGTTCGTTTCGACAGATGCGCCGCGACGACGTCGATGCGCACATGCTCGTTGACCTTGAGCGTCCAGGCCGCGGCCAGGAGGAAAACCGCACCGAACAGGTACCATTGCAGTTCGAGCCAGGCGTTGGAGCTCATGTCGAACGCCTTGCGCATGACGGCGTTGCCGGCGCTGACGAGAACCGCAACGAGGATGAGCCAAGAGACGGCGCGCCCAAGGAAGGTCGTCAGCCAGTCGATGCCGCGCGAAAAAGCCATGAGAGCCGACATCCGGCACGATCCTCCCCTGGTGTCCCCGGATGCTTCGATCGCGCTCGCGGGTCGAACGCGGCGAAGAACGCCATTTCATCCCGTTCCGGACAGCGCCGATGGCGCCGCGATCCGCAAGTTCGTGCCAGCAATTCCCGCGCCGGGAAGTCGGTCGTGGTTAAGTAATTTCGGGATCTTGTGCAAGGGCGCGAGCCGCGTCGCGGCGCGCTTCACATCCACCGGACAGCCACGGTCACCGCGTCGAGGAGTAGGATCATTGCGCGCCACAGCCGTTCGTCACGGGAACGTGAGGAAAAACCTTTGACGTCGGCCCCCTCGCGCCTCAAAACGGTAAGGAAGACAAAGCGCTTGGGATGACGGCCGCAGGCGTGGCTCGCATCCGCCTTGGGAGGACATTCGCTCCATGATCGACCGCTCGGTTTCGCTCGACGACAAGTACGATCTCACCGTTCCGAACGTTTTCCTGTCCGGGACACAGGCGATCGTGCGTCTGGCGCTGATGCAGGCGGAGCGCGACCGGCTCGCCGGGTTCGATACGGCGGCCTACGTCACCGGCTATCGCGGTTCGCCGCTCGGCGGCCTCGACCAGCAGTTCGCCCGCGCGAAAGCATTGATCGAGCGGCACAAGATCGTCTTCGAGCCGGGTTTGAACGAGGATCTGGCAGCGACGGCACTATGGGGCACGCAGCAGGCCGAAATCCGCGGTGAGGGTCGCCACGACGGCGTTTTCGGCATCTGGTACGGTAAGGGGCCGGGCGTCGACCGGTCCGGCGATGCGTTCCGCCACGCCAATCTGGCAGGTACGTCGAGGAACGGCGGCGTCCTCGCGCTGATGGGCGACGATCACACCTGCGAATCCTCGACCACGGCGCATCAGTCGGAGTTCGCCTTCGTCGACGCGATGATCCCGATCTTCAACCCGGCCGGCGTCCAGGAAATCCTCGACTACGGCCTCATTGCCTTCGCCCTGTCGCGCTTCTCGGGCCTGTGGACGGCGATGAAATGCGTCAAGGACAACATCGAATCGACCGCAACGGTGCGCTCCGATTTCGATCGCGTCGCCGTCAGCCTGCCCGACTTCGCCATGCCGCCGGGCGGTCTCAATATCCGCCGCGCAGCCCACCCGCTGGAGCAGGAGGCGCTGCTCCACGACTTCAAGCTGCCGGCCGCGCGCGCTTTCCTTACCGCCAACCGGCTCGACCGGATCGCCCATTCGGGGGGGCGGAGCCCGAAGATCGGCATTCTGTCGCTGGGCAAATCCTGGCTCGACGTCGAGCAGGCGCTGTCGAGCCTGGGAATCGACGAGGTCGCGGCGGGAAATTTCGGCATCCGGCTCGGCAAGATCGGCGTTCCTTGGCCGCTCGACGCCGATTTCGTCCGCCACTTCGCCGACGGGCTCGACCAGGTGATCGTGGTCGAGGAAAAGCGCGGTCTGGTCGAGCCGCAGATCAAGGAAATTCTCTACGGCACGGCCAATGCACCCGCGATTGTCGGTAAAGTCGACGAACAGGGTGCGACGCTGTTGTCGCCGAAGGCGTCGCTCGACTCCAACGACATCGCCGTCGCGATCGGCCGCCGCATCCTCGCCCGCACGCCGCAGGAGCAACTCGTCGCGCGGGTTGCAAGCCTCCAAACCCTGACCAGCACGTCCGCGAAGATGTCCGAGATCGCCGTCCGCACGCCGTATTTTTGCGCCGGCTGTCCGCATAACACCTCGACGCGGGTGCCCGAGGGTTCGCGCGCCTATGCCGGCATCGGCTGCAGCTACATGGCACTGTGGATGGACCGCGCGACGGAAGGCTTCACCCAGATGGGCGGCGAGGGCGCCAATTGGGTCGGCGAGCACCATTTCTCTACCCGCGGCCACGTTTTCCAGAATCTCGGCGACGGCACCTACAATCATTCCGGCGCCTTGGCGCTGCGGGCGGCGGCGGCCTCTGGCGCCACCATCACCTACAAGATCCTTTATAACGATGCCGTCGCGATGACCGGCGGGCAGCCGCATGAGGGCGGGCTCACCGTTGCGGCGATCGCCAATCAGGTAACCGGCGAGGGCGCCAGGAAGCTCGCCATCGTCTCTGACGATCCCGACAAGCATCGCGGCGATCCGCGACTGCCGGCGGGCGCGACGATCCATCACCGCTCCGACCTCGATGCGGTGCAGCGCGACCTGGCCGCGACCGAGGGGCTGACGGTGCTGATCTACGATCAGACCTGCGCCGCCGAAAAGCGCCGTCGCCGCAAGCGCGGCAAGTTTCCCGATCCGGACCGGCGCGTCGTCATCAACGAGCGGGTCTGCGAAGGCTGCGGCGATTGTGGCGTCCAGTCCAATTGCGTCGCGGTGACGGCGGTCGAAACCGAGTTCGGCCGCAAGCGGCAGATCGACCAGTCGGCCTGCAATAAGGATTTCTCCTGCCTCGAGGGGTTCTGCCCGTCCTTCGTGACGGTCCATGGCGGCCAGTTGAAGAAGGGCGGTGAACGACGAGCTGCCGCGCCGGAGGTCCCGGAACCGATGCTGACGGAACTCGATCGATCGATGGGGGTGATCATCACCGGTGTCGGCGGCACCGGCGTCGTCACCATCGGCGCGATCATCGGCATGGCGGCGCATCTCGGCGGCAAGGGCGCGGGCGTCATCGACATGGCCGGGCTGGCGCAAAAGGGCGGGGCGGTGATGAGTCATGTGCGGATCGCGCCGACCCCGGACGACGTCAAGTCGATCCGGATCGCGGCGGGCGACGCGCGGCTGATCATCGGCTGCGACATGGTGACGGCCGCTTCCGCCAAGGTCCGTTCGGCGATCAGCCGGGGCGAGACCGACGTGGTCGTCAACAGCCACGAAACCCTGTCCGGCGAATTCACCCACAATGTCGATTTCTCGTTTCCGACGCAGCGGCTGCTGACGGCCTTGAGCGAGGCGGCCGGCGCTGAGCGCACCCATGTGGCGGATGCCGAGAAGATCGCGGTCGCGCTGTTCGGCGATGCCATCTTTGCCAACATGCTCATGCTGGGCTTGGCCTGGCAGACCGGCGCGCTGCCGGTTTCGCGCGCCGCGATCCGGCGGGCGCTGGAGATGAACGGCGTCGCGGTGGAGGCCAATCTCGCCGCCTTCGAATGGGGGCGGGCGATCGCCCACGATCCGGCGAACAGTCCGGCGGCGGAGGTCGATCACGCGTCGGCCGGACTCGACCACAGGCATCTTTCCGAAACTCTGGACGAAGCGATCGCGCGGCGGGAAAAGGAGCTCGCCGCCTATCAGGACGACGCCTATGCCGAGATGTATCAGAACCGCGTCGCGGCGATCCGCGCCGCCGAGGTCAGGGTCGCACCGAACCGCAGTGAACTGACGGACGCCGCGGCGCGGCAACTCTATCGGATGATGGCCGTCAAGGACGAATACGAGGTGGCGCGGCTTTACACCGATGGCGGCTTCGCCGCGCAGCTCGGCGAGCGGTTTTCTGGATACGACCGGCTGGAATTTCATCTGGCGCCGCCGATCATGGGCGAGGACGGGCCGAACGGCCGGCCGAAGAAGCGCGCTTTCGGCCCATGGATGATGACCGGCTTCAAGCTCCTGGCGGCGATGAAACGACTGCGCGGCACGCCCTTCGATCCGTTCGGTTTCTCGGCCGAGCGCAGGGCCGAGCGCACCGACCGGGCGCTCTACGAGGCAAGCCTCGATCGTATTCTTGCGGGGCTTTCCTCAGGCAATTACGAGGCGGCGGTGGCGCTGGCCCGCTGGCCGGAGACGCTGAAGGGGTTCGGCATCGTTCGCCGGAGCTTCGCGGTAGAGGCCCAGACGCGGCGTAAGGAGGCCGAGGCCGCGTTTATGGGGATGGAGCGTGTGGCGGAGGCGGCGGAGTAGGGGCGGACGAGCATATCCGCGACGTGCTGGTTCTCCCGCCCTATCAGATCGCGTCGATCTCGCCGGCGCCCGCCTTGAGCATCGCGTCGATTTCGGCTGCCGAAGCTGCGGATTCGAGGCCGGCGAAACGGCCCTCGTCGACGATTTCGCGCATGCAATCGCGGATCGCCGCATGGGTGACGCGGGCAAGCGTTGAGCCGAGCGAAATGCGGCGGACGCCGAGCGCGGCGAAATCGGTGACGGAGAGACGCCGCAGCGGTCCGGCGGCGAGTGCGTTGACCGGCTTCGACACGGCGCCGAGTACCCGGCCCAATTCATCGACCCCGGGCGGCGCCGGGACGTAGAGAAGATCGGCGCCCGCCGTCTCGAAAGCCTTTATGCGGCGGATCGCCTCGTCAAGGTCGTAACTGCCGTTCATCACGCCGTCCGCACGGGCGCACAGGACGAAGGGGCGGCCCAGCGCGGAGACGGCCGAGGCCGCGGCGCGGATGCGGTCGACGGCGAGGTCGAACGGGTAGGCGGGGTTTCCCGGCGCCATCCGCGTATCCTCGATGGAGCCGCCCGACAGACCGGCCTCGGCAGCCAGACGAACCGTTTGGGCGACGTCGCCGGGATCGTCGGCAAAGCCGTTTTCGAGATCGCCCGAGACCGGCAGGTCGGACGCCGCGACGATCGTTTCGGCATGGGCGAGCGCCTCGTCGCGCGTCACATGGCCCATGTCTGGCCGGCCGAGCGTGAAGGCGAAGCCGGCCGACGTGGTGGCGAGTGCCTTGGCGCCCGCAGCGGCCATCATGCGGGCCGAACCGGCATCCCAAGGATTGGGTATGACGAAACAGCCCGCCTGATGGAGGTCCTGAAAGGTCTGATGTCGGCGGGACAAGGACGTCATGCAGGTGCCCATTGCCGTTTCGGATGATGTCGCGACTCAAGCAAAGTCGGCGGGAAGCCCGCATGATCATCCGCGATCACGCAAGCTGAACTTTAAGCAGAGAAGGCCGTTTCTGTCGATCTGGAGCCGCAGGGTCGCATCCGCGTGAGCGGTAGCACCTCGTTCGGACGTCTGTCGGATATGACGCTGCGTCGCCCCAACGTTTTGGGCCGAGATTTCGGAACTTTTGCGGCGGTTGGGAGTTGTTTATTCAGCAACGGAACCCAGTCATATCCGGCAGGGGAAAGGTATATCAATGTCTGAACTGGCAAGAACGATCGTCAATCGACGTCGCCAGGCAGAGGTTTCGCGCCATTTGCGGAATCTCCCCACATTCGTCGTGTGCGAGCGCATACCGGCGCCGCTGCGTGAGCAGTTGCGGCGCCTCGACGCGGCGGAAAAATCTGGTCTGCATGCGGCCGGTAATGCGCGCTGAGTGAAGCAGAAATTCAGCCATCGCCTGAAGTCACGGTGCGCCGCGCCTAGCCCCCTGTCCGGGAAGCTCGGAGCGGCGCTGTCGTCTTTGACGGGCGGCACCTTTCATCCGAAAATCGCTTCTCCCTTTTAGAACGATGCGGGTGCGCCAGACCCATTGCGCCAGAACAGCCGGGCTTCGTATAGAAACGGCATGGACAAGCGGCCTTTCAAGCCGAAGCCGGTCACGCCCGAATGGCTATTCCGGGCGGCGGCGCATTATCTCGAACGCTATGCCTCGACCACGGCAAATTTGCGCCGGGTGTTGGAGCGCAAGGTGATGCGGCGTTCCCATGCACTTGGCGAGGACCCCGCCGTCTATGGCGATCTCATCGACGCGACGGTAGCCCGCTTCGTCGAGTTGAAACTCGTCGACGACCAGGCGTTCGCGGAGGCGCGCCTGGCGAGCCTGCGCCGGCGCGGGACGTCCAAGCGCATGGCGGCTGCGAAGCTCTCGGAAAAGGGCGTCGGCCGCGACCTCGTCGAGATGCTGCTGGCCAAGGACGACACCAGCGAACGCGACGCGGCTGCCGCCTACGCGAAGCGGCGGCGGCTTGGTCCGTACCGTCTGCGGGAGCGCACCGAGAGGCGCGACCGTGACGTAGCGGCGATGGTGCGGGCCGGATTCGGTTTTTCCGACGCCGCGGCGGTGATCGATGGTGAAGGCGCCGTTCACTGAGCGGATTGGTAGATTCACGCGCGCCCGCATCTCCTGAACGCGGGCGCGGCCAAGCAGCGCGCCCGACGCCGTACACAAGTGACGTTCCACGGGGCTGCCACCGTGGCCGCAGCCGCTTTCACATGGTCGCATCGCTGGAATGAGGCGTCCGTGCGGCATTGCCAGTTCCGCGCGATATCGTGTATGTGCCGAAGAAACAGGACGACAAGGGAGCCGTCACGTGGCCGAACTGCCGAATTACGACACCACCAATCCGGCCGATATGGACTATCCGGAGCACGAGCGGACCTATGCTCTGTTTCTCGCGATGTTCAAATGGGGCACGATCGTCTCGGTCGCCATTCTCGTCGGCATGACCGTGGGCCTGATGCTGGGCGGCGGGTTTCTCGGCGGTATCCTGAGCTTTGTCGTGCTCCTGGCGATCGCCTATTTCGTCGCTCGATAGGCGGCCTGCCGGCGGGAGAGACGGCAGGAATTTATGGCCATGCCAAGCGTGGCCATAAGATGCACCCGGTGATTGCAACCGATTTTCGGATAAGATCGTCGGATAGAATCATCCAGCGATTCGACATGAAGCGGCCTTTGCGCATCCGGATGGACGCAGGGCGCTAAAGGTTTGAGGGGAGGCGTTCCAAGTTGAAATTGTTCGTGCCAATGGAACGCGACGACGGGGAATCCCGGGTCGCGGCGTCGCCCGATACCGTGAAGAAGCTGACGGGTCTGGGCGCCAACGTCACCGTGGAAGCGGGGGCCGGGGAGCGCTCGCGCGTCACCGACGATGCGTTCAAGGCGGCTGGCGCCGCGATCGGCACGGCGAAGGACGCCTCCAATGCCGATATCGTTCTCAAGGTGCGCCGGCCTTCGCCCGTTGAACTGAAGACCTATAAATCGGGCGCGGTGGTGATCGCGACGATGGACCCCTATGGTCGCGACGAGGAGGTCAAGGCGATGGCCGAGGCCGGCATCCTCGCCTTCGCCATGGAATTCATGCCGCGCATCACCCGCGCGCAATCCATGGACATCCTGTCGTCCCAGGCCAATCTCGCCGGATACCAGGCCGTGGTCGACGCGGCTTATGAATTCGACCGGGCCTTTCCGATGATGATGACCGCGGCCGGGACCGTTCCCGCCGCGCGCGTCTTCGTCATGGGCGCCGGCGTTGCCGGTCTCCAGGCGATCGCCACGGCCAAGCGTCTCGGCGCCGCGGTGACCGCGACGGATGTGCGGCCCGCGGCGAAGGAACAGGTCGAATCGCTCGGCGGCAAGTTCATCGCGGTCGAGGACGAGGAGTTCAAGGCGGCGGAGACGGCCGGCGGTTATGCCAAGGAGATGTCGAAAGAGTATCAGGCCAAGCAGGCCGAACTCGTCGCATCCCACATCGCCAAACAGGACATCGTCATCACCACCGCCTTGATTCCTGGCCGGCCGGCGCCTCGGCTGGTCTCCAAGGCGATGGTCGAATCGATGAAGCCGGGCTCGATTGTGGTCGACCTTGCCGTCGAGCGCGGTGGCAATGTCGAGGGCGCCGAAGCCGGCAAGGTCGTGCAGATGGGGCCGGCGAAGATCGTCGGCCATCTCAACGTTCCGGGCCGGATCGCCGCCAGTGCGTCGCTGCTCTACGCCAAGAACCTTTCGAGTTTCCTGGAGACGATGATCGACAAGGAAACCAAGGCACTGAAGATCGATTTCGAGGATCCGCTGGTGCAGGCGACGCTGCTGACGCGCGACGGCAAGGTGGTTCATCCGAATTTCGCCAAGGAGCCGGCCGCGGGCTCCGGCGATAACGGCGCAGCCGAGACGGCCAAGGGAGAGGCGTGATGGAAAACGAGACCATTCGCAACACGCTGCAGCAGCTGAACGAGGCTGGTGCCGCCATTCGCGAGGCCCGCTCCGGTGTGGAAGGGATGATGAGCTCCGGCATCACTGAAGCGGTCGGCGCAGCGACCGGAATCGACCCCTTCGTCTTCCATCTGGCGATCTTCGTGCTGGCGATCTTCGTCGGCTACTACGTCGTCTGGTCGGTGACCCCGGCGCTGCACACGCCGTTGATGTCGGTGACCAACGCCATCTCCTCGGTGATCATCGTCGGCGCGCTTCTGGCCGTCGGCATCTCGGCGTCGGGAATGGCCATGACCTTCGGATTCATCGGGCTGGTTCTGGCTTCGGTGAACATCTTCGGCGGCTTCCTCGTCACCCAGCGCATGCTGGCAATGTACAAGAAAAAAGAGAAGTGAGGCGGTAGCAGATCATGTCCGAGAATTTTGCCGCCTTCCTTTATCTCGTCTCCGGCGTCCTGTTCATCCTGGCGCTGAGGGGCCTGTCGCACCCGACCACCAGCCGCCAGGGCAATCTGTACGGCATGGTGGGCATGGGGATCGCCATCCTCACCACGCTGCTTCTGGCCGGCCCGTCCTTCGGCGGGCTGGTGCTGATCGTCCTCGGCATCGCCATTGGCGGCGGCGTCGGCGCGGTGACCGCCAAGCGCATCCCAATGACGGCGATGCCGCAGCTCGTCGCAGCCTTCCACAGCCTCGTCGGCTTGGCGGCCGTGATGGTCGCCGCCGCGGCGCTCTACGCGCCGGAAGCCATCGGCATCGGCACGGTTGGCGACATCCATGCCCAGGCACTGGTGGAAATGTCGATCGGCGTCGCCATCGGCGCTATCACCTTCACCGGCTCGATCATCGCCTTCCTGAAGCTCGACGGACGCATGAGCGGCAAACCGATCATGTTGCCGCAACGCCATCTCATCAACATCGCCCTCGGCGTGGCGATGGTCGCCTTGGTCGTGGCCTTCGCGATCACCCAGAGCTACGTCCTGTTCTGGCTCATCGTCATCGTCGCGCTGGCGCTTGGCGTGTTGCTGATCGTTCCGATCGGCGGCGCCGACATGCCCGTCGTCGTCTCGATGCTGAACTCCTATTCGGGTTGGGCGGCAGCCGGCATCGGCTTTACGCTGCAGAATCTGGCGTTGATCATCACCGGCGCGCTGGTCGGGTCTTCCGGCGCGATCCTCTCCTACATCATGTGCAAGGGGATGAACCGGTCCTTCATCTCGGTCATTCTTGGTGGCTTCGGCGGCGAGAGCGGGCCGGCGGGCGCCGACGATCTCGGCGATCGCACGGTCAAGCAGGGTTCGGCCGAGGACGCGGCGTATCTGATGAAGAACGCCGGCCGGGTCATCATCGTGCCGGGCTATGGCATGGCGGTGGCGCAGGCTCAGCACGCGCTGCGGGAGATGGTGGACAAGCTCAAGGACGAGGGCGTCGAGGTCAAATACGCCATCCATCCGGTGGCGGGCCGCATGCCGGGGCACATGAACGTTCTCTTGGCTGAAGCCAACGTGCCCTATGACGACGTGTTCGAGCTCGAGGACATCAATTCGGAATTCGCCCAGACCGACGTCGCTTTCGTCATCGGCGCCAACGATGTGACCAACCCGTCGGCGCGTGACGACAAGGCCTCGCCGATCTACGGCATGCCGATCCTCAACGTCGATCAGGCAAAGACCTGCCTGTTCATCAAGCGTTCGCTGGCTTCGGGCTATGCCGGCATCGACAATACGTTGTTCTACAAGGACAACACCATGATGCTGTTCTCCGACGCCAAGAAGATGGTCGAGGACATCGTCAAGGCGCTTGCCGACTGACCACCAACGCCGATCGGCCGGGGGCATCGTCCCCGCTGTTTCCCTGTCATGAAAAAGGCCTGCCGGGTGTGGCAGGCCTTTTTCGTTTCTGCGGCGGCGTTAGCGACGACCGCGTTATTTCGGCTGCGGAACGACGACCACGGCGGCCGGCGGCGTGGCCACGACAACGGCGGGCGCGAGCGTGAACTTCGCCACGCCGATGGCTGCGTTGATGCCTTCCTGGGCCTGCACGCTCACCGGCTGCAGCGAAAAGCTGTCGTTGTTGCCGCCGACGAGAACGCTGGCCCCGCCGCCGACAACGACGGATGCGTCAGCTGTCGCACCGACATAGGTGCCGGCCAGGCTGTTGGGGGTGTACGGGGTGCCGTCCGCCGAGACGACCGCCCAGGTCATCACGGTGCGGCCGGTGACGCCGACGTCGAGGCCGAACTTGTCGAGCGTCGCCGCATAGAGCTCAGGCGCGCCGCCTTCCGCGGGCGTGAATTCGCAGACCAGGTTGTCGGTCGAGCCGACGATGAAACCGGTCGAGCCGTCGCTGTTGCAGCCAAGGACGCCGACCTTGGTCTCGGCCGATGCGCCCGAGGCAAGCAGCGGGGTCGTGGCGAAGGCGGCGGCAAGCGCCAGCGAGGATAAAATGGTTTTCATGGGATGGTCCTTTCGTGGGTTATCCACTTCGGGGGAGAAAGTCATGGTGCGCCGCGAAGTTCCCCCTCAGCCGCGTTTCTTTTCAGCCAGGATGCAGGCGCGACGTCTCCGATGCTGCGAATCGGCGGCGGCGTGCCCTGCGCTTGCCTGACGGGTGAAAATCATGATTACCTAAGGGAATTATAAGCGAGGGCGCCCAGATGAATGGAGACCCGGAGAAGCCGGCGATGGCTAAGCGCCAAGCCGTCATTGTCATCCATGGCATGGGCGAGCAGCGTCCGATGGCGACGCTGCGCTCCTTCGTCGAGGCGGTGCTAGGCTCCAACGAGAAGGAAGCGGGCAGAACATCCGAATTCTGGATCGTGCCGGATTCGCGCACCGGCTCCGCTGAACTTGCCCGCATCACGACCCCCGCCGATGCAAACGGCGTTCGCACGGACTTCTACGAGTTCTACTGGGCCGACATCATGCAAGGCACGACGTTGCAGCACCTGCGGGCTTGGATCTTCGGTCTGCTATTGCGCTGGCCGCATCATGTGCCGCGCGATGTGTGGTGGGCATGGCTTTGGTTGTGGACCGGCACGCTGGTCGCTGTCGCTCTGGCGGCCGGGGGGCTTTTCGGATTGATCGATTCGGGCCCGGCCGAGGCGGCTCCGGAGGTGGTCTCGCCGTTGTGGCCAGCGGTCGTTGGTATCGCCGTCGCGCTGTTCGCGGCCGGCGTGTTGCTGTATTTTCTGTGGCGACGTCTGTCCGGCGAACCGAGGGCGACGGAGTTGTCCTATCACTTTGCCGGCGGCGCAGCCGTACTCGTCTTTGCCGGCATCGCCTTTCTGCTTCCATGGCAATCCATCCTGACCTTGAGCGTCGGTATGCTCGTGCTGTCGACGGCGATCGGTGTTCTCGTCCACCAACTCGTCGTGCCTTATCTTGGCGACGTCGCCCGGTATGTGCGAACCGAACCCGACACGGTGGAAAAACGCAGAGATATACGCGAGCGGGGGCTGGCGCTGCTCAGAGCGCTGCACCGCGAGGCCCCGCCGGCGACGCCGAAGGAAGGCGAGGGCGCGGATGCGACAGGCGACGATGGCGCCGAGACCGAACGCTATGAACGCATCGTCGTCGTCGGCCACAGCCTCGGGGCCATCATCGCCTACGATCTGCTGCGGCTGTTCTGGCTGGAAGCCGGTCCGAACCGGGACCACCCGATGGGATTGCAGGTCCACGAGGCATTCGACGCCCTCGTTGCTTTCCTCGAAACAGAACCGGATTTGCGCGATGAGCGCGAGCTCTCGGTCTACCGGAATTTTCAGCGCGCGGTTTCGCGCGCCATGGCGGCCGAGCGGACGAAAGTTTTGCCGGGCGCTCCGGTGGATCCCGGAAAGGGGCCGCTGTTCTGGCGTATCAGCGATCTGGTAACCCTCGGTAACCCGCTGACCCACGCCGAGTTCCTGCTCGCCCGCGATGTCGATCGCCTTGCGCGACTCGTCGAGGAGCGGCAGATCGCGACGTCGCCGCCACTGCCCGTCGAGGGACGCGATTTCCGCTACCGACCGGACGATCACCGCCTGCATGTGTTGCGTGAGATCGAGGAGCAGTACCCCGGCCTTCCCCATCATGCGGCCATGTTCGCGGCGACGCGCTGGACGAATATCTACGACCGCCACTCCAAGGTGCTGCTGGGTGACATCGTGTCAGGTCCGGTCCAGAACGAACCGGCGACCGCCATTTCGCCTGAGTTGGGCGCCGCGGGCGAGCCGGGCATGGGGCTCGGGATCCGTGATCGCCATGTCCGGATTCGCCGGCGCAAGCCTTTGATCCCCGGGCTGGGACGGCTCTTTACGCACACGCTCTACTGGGATTGCGAGGCTGAAGGAATACTGGTTTCCGGCGACATCGCCCCGGCCTATCGCGCCGCCGGCCCGCATCCAAGGCAGCATGTCTCAGTCTTGCGAGAGGCGATGGTTCTGGACGAACCGCTGGCCGGCCCTCCGGACGACGCCTCGGACGCCCAGCCCGAGGTCGTCGCGTAAAACGTGCGGCCAGTCACCCCGAGCGGACGGGGCGGCGTCAGCGATCCTGCTCAGGCGCCGCCTCTGGTGCGCGCCATGCCGTCCTTGGCCGGTTGGTATTTCGGATCGAGCTGCGCGGCACGGGAATAGGACTTTAAGGCCCGCCCACGATCGCCTTTGCGTTCGAAGACCAGCGCCTGGTTGGTCCAATACTCGGCCTTCTTGTCGTCGAGCTTCAGAGCCGCGTTGAAATCGGCGAAGGCATTTTCCTCGTCGCCGAGCGCCAGATAGGAGACGCCGCGCCCGGAATAAGGCTCGGACGCTGTCGCCTGCAATGAAATCGCCGTCGAAAAATCCTCGATCGCCTGTTTGTGCTGGCCGTCGATCTGATAGAGAAGGCCGCGGTTATGATAGGCGCGCGGGTCGGTGGTGTTCAGGTCGATCGCCCGCTGGAAATCGATGAGCGCCTCACGATTGCGGCCGGCGACCCGGTAGACGTTGCCGCGTCCGATATAAGCCGAATCGTAATTCGGATTGATCTGAAGTGCCACGCTGTAGTCCTGGACGGCCTTCGCCGGCTGGTTGGTCTGGCGGTAGACGAGCGCGCGGTTGGCGTAGGCCTGATAGAAATTCGGGTCGAGCTGGAGGGCGGTCGTGAAATCCTGGATCGCGGCGTCGTATTTGCCGGCGCGCCCATAGGCCGTACCCCGAACGTTGAGGGCTTCCGGATCGCGGGGATTGGCACTGACGGTCTGGGTCAGCGAGGCGATGTTCTGGTCGAGCCCCTGATTTTGATCGAGGGCGATCGCCGTGACGGCCGGTCCGTCCGATGTCGACTGGCACGCAGCGAGAACCGTCATCAGGCCGAGCACCGCAGCGGTGCGCAAAGTCGTATGCGCGACTCGCCCCTCCGGTTCGATCGCCGTGGGGCGTGTAACCGGACCGCGGGCGAACGCACGGGTGACAAGGCTCAGAGGCTGCAGCATCGATGAATTGTTCCCTCGAGAGACGAATCAGGCCGGTCGTCGGCCATCTGACCGGCCCGGACCGCATGGCCCGGATCGATCTTATGGACTCTTGCTGACCCATACGCAAAGAGGCGGCAGACTCGCGCCTCGACCGCCTCCGTTACAACCTCAAATCGCCGAAAGAATGGCGCAGCGCGCCGCTATTGTCGCCGATGCCCTAGTGACTGCGGCCGCCGCTCGCCAGACCTTCGCGCTGAGCCTGCTTGCGCGCCAGCTTGCGGGCGCGGCGAACCGCCTCGGCCTTCTCCCGAGCGCGCTTCTCCGAAGGCTTCTCGAAGAAATTGCGCATCTTCATTTCGCGAAAGATTCCCTCGCGCTGCATTTTCTTCTTGAGGGCGCGGAGAGCCTGGTCGACGTTGTTGTCGCGGACAGATACCAGCACTGGATGTTCCATTTGTGACGTGTGGTGGGCGGTAGTTTGAACAATAGATCGATAACTTGGAAGCAATTCCGCGAAATCCGGCAGGCCCATAGCAGGCTGGAAGGTCTTTGTCGAGGGGCAGGGGAGGGGCGCAAGGTCCGCTGCTCGCCGCGACCGTGAGGCATATCGATGCGGGTGGGGAAGGGAACCTTGCCGCGACCGCGCGGTTTCACGCGCATTCGATGATAGGGTGTCGCGCGACGGCAGCCCGGCAGCGGGGTGCGGTCGCGCGAGACGCTGGCAGGAGGCTATTCAACACATGAACGAGATCAGACGGGAGCGCGCGGCGGTCGTCGCGACGGACGGCCTCAGGCGGATATCGTGGGGCGCGATCATTGCCGGTGCGCTGTTGGCCCTCGCCATCCAATTCATGCTGGGATTGCTCGGGCTCGGCATTGGCCTCGCGACCATCGAACCGAACGGAGCGGAGAGCTTCGACGGCAACACGTTTGCATCCGTCGGCGGCCTGTGGACCGTCGCCGTCGTGCTGACCGGCCTCTTCGTCGGTGCCTATGCCGCCGGCCGACTTGCCGGCAGCTCGTCCAAAACCGATGCGATCCTCCATGGCGTTGTCACCTGGGCGACGTCGACGCTTCTGGTCGTCTTTTTGTTGACCAGCGGCGCCTCGGCCGTCCTCGGTGCCGCCTTCGGTGCGATCGGTGGCTCGATCCAGGGTTTGGCGCAGGCGTCGTCCGCGCTGTCTCCTGATACGATGTCCGATAGATCGTTGAACCGCGTGGCAGAGGAGGCGTTGCGCCCGCGTGCCGCCGCTGTGTCGCCGGCCACGATCGAGCCAGCCGGAGAGGGTGAGGGGCTGCCGGCCGCAGTCGAGCCGACGCCGGTTGCGCCGGATAGCGCGACAATGGTCGCAACCGTTCTCACCGGCCTTGGCGAGCAAGCGACTCAAGACCAGCGTCAGGCCGCGAGCCGGGCCATCGCGCAACAGGCGGGAGTCCCGCTGGCAGAGGCGGAACAGCGGCTTCAGCAACTCCAGCAGACTTACGACAGCGCCAAGCGGGAGGCCCGGGTCGCCGCTGATGCGGCGGCCCGCGCAGTGGCCGCCGCCTCGTTCGCGGCATTCGTCGCCTTGGCTCTCGGTCTGATCGTGGGCGCACTCGGAGGTCTCCTCGGGCGCCCAAGAGGATTGCATATCGCCAGCCGGGTCTAATCCGGAAACGCAGTTTGAATGGTCGAAGCAGGCGGGCGCAGTGTGCCGTACCTGCTTCGACTGTGCGTCACCGGTTGTCGCGATTCGAGCATGGTGACGCCCCATCCTCGGTAAACATCGATGAAGACGCGATGACCGCTGAAGGTCCAGGGTCGGGGCGGGTTGCCGGAGGCGGCGGCGGAGCGCTACATCAGAGCGAGCCGTCGTCGAATGACGCCAGGTTTTAGGACGCGAGGCGAAAGATGCGGAAATTTTCGGCCTTTGCCATTGCGCGCGAGGCGATGCGCGGCCATTCCGGTTGGGGTGAGCAGTGGGCATCGCCCGAGCCGCGCCGCCAATACGAGGTCGTCATCGTCGGGGCCGGCGGCCACGGCCTCGCCACTGCCTACTATCTCGCCAAGGAACACGGCATCACCGATATCGCGGTGATCGAGAAGGGCTGGCTCGGCGGCGGCAATACCGGCCGCAACACCACGATCATCCGCTCCAATTATCTCTACGACGAGTCGGCCGCCATGTACGACCATGCGGTCAAGCTGTGGGAAGGGCTGAGCCAGGACCTCAACTACAACGTCATGTTTTCCCCGCGCGGCGTCCTGATGCTGTCGCACAATGTCCACGACGTGCAGGTCGCCAAGCGCCATGTCCACTCCAACCGGTTGAACGGCGTCGACAACGAGTGGCTGACGCCGGAAGAGTGCAAGGCGTACTGCCCGCCGCTGAATATCTCGAGGGACACGCGCTACCCGGTGGTGGGCGGCGCGCTGCAGCGGCGCGGCGGCACCGCTCGCCATGATGCTGTCGCCTGGGGCTATGCACGGGCGGCGTCGGCGCGCGGTGTCCACGTCATCCAGAATACCGCCGTCACCGGCATAAGGCGTAGCGCCGACGGATCCGTGGCCGGCGTCGAGACCACACGCGGCTTCATCGGCGCAAGGAAGATCGGCGTCGTCGCGGCCGGCAACACCTCGGTGGTCATGGACATGGCCGGCGTCCGGATGCCGATCGAGAGCTTTCCGCTGCAGGCGCTGGTGTCGGAACCGGTCAAGCCCTGCTTTCCCTGCGTGGTCATGTCGAACACCGTCCACGCCTATGTCTCCCAATCGGACAAGGGCGAACTCGTCATCGGCGCCGGCACTGACCAGTATCCGTCCTATTCGCAGACCGGCAGCCTGCACATCCTCAACCATACGGTGGACGCGATTTCGGAGATGTTTCCGATGTTCCGCCGCATGCGCATGCTGCGTTCCTGGGGCGGCATCGTCGACGTGACGCCCGACCGCTCGCCGATCCTGTCGAAGACGCCGGTAAAAGGGCTCTACGTCAATTGCGGCTGGGGTACCGGCGGCTTCAAGGCGACGCCCGGTTCCGGCCACGTCTTCGCCCACACCATCGCTCGCGACGAGCCGCACAGGATCAACGCCGCCTTCAGCCTCGACCGCTTCGAGACAGGCCGCTTCATCGACGAGGCGGCAGCCGCCGCCGTCGCGCACTGACCGCAGGGATCGTTTCCATGCTGCTGATCCATTGCCCCTATTGCCAGGAAAACCGACCAGAGCTCGAGTTCCGCCACGCCGGCGAAGCGCATATCGCGCGACCGGCCGCAGACGGGAAACCGGGACGCGCCGTCGCCGAGGCGCTCTACCTGCGTACGAATAATCGCGGCGTCGTCTTCGAACGCTGGCGCCACATCCATGGCTGCGGGCGCTTCTTCAACGCCGCGCGCCATTCGGTGTCGGACAAATTCCTCGCTTTCTACGAAGCCGGCGCGCCGAAGCCCGATGTCGGGGAGGGTGGACGATGAGCCGCTTCCGGCTTCCCGAGCACGGCCGCCTCAACAGCGCTCGCCGCATCCAATTCCGCTTCGACGGCCAACGCTATGTGGGGCTGGAGGGCGACACGCTTGCCTCGGCACTCCTCGCCAACGGCGTGCATCTCACCGGTCGCTCGTTCAAATATCATCGGCCGCGCGGCATCCTGGGTTCCGGTCCGGAAGAGCCGAACGCGCTGGTCGAGATTTGCCGCGACGACGCCCGCCGCCAGCCCAATATCCGCGCGACCATGCAGCCGCTCTATGACGGGCTCGAAGCTATCAGCCAAAACCGCTGGCCTTCGCTCGGCTTCGACATCGGCTGCGCCAACGGGATATTCTCGCGCTTCCTGACCGCCGGCTTCTACTACAAGACCTTCATGTGGCCGAAGGCCTTTTGGCATCGGTTCTATGAACCGTATATCCGGGCCGCTGCCGGCCTCGGGCGCGCGCCGACGAAACCCGACCCCGAGCACTACGCCAACCGCTTCGCCCATGTCGACGTGCTCGTCGCGGGCGGCGGCCCGGCGGGGCTCGCCGCTGCGCTGGCGGCGGGCGAGGCGGGCGCCAGCGTGCTCCTCTGCGACGAAGGGGCGAGCTTTGGCGGCTGGCTGAAGGCGGAAAGCAGTACGACCATCGATGGCGTCGCCGCGATGGACTGGGTCGACGGCGTCGTCGCCCGGCTCGCGGGCATGACCAATGTCCGCTTGATGCCGCGCACGACGGCCTTCGGCTATTACAACCACAACATGCTGGTGTTGGCCGAGCAGGTCACGGAGCATCTTGCCGAGCCCGACCCGGCGCTGCCGCGCGAGCGGCTGTGGCAGGTGCGGGCGAAAAAGGTGGTGCTCGCGACCGGCTCGATCGAGCGGCCGCTGGTGTTTCCCGATAACGACCGGCCGGGCATCATGCTGGCCGGCGCGGCGCGGCTCTATCTCAACCATTTCGGCGTTGCGCCGGGCCGCCGCGTTGCGGTCTTCACTGCCCATGACGCGGCCTATGCGGCGGCGATCGACCTGAAACGGGCGGGCGTCGCCGTTCCGGTCATCGTCGATTTGCGGGCCGAACCGCCCGCCGACATCACCGCCGAGGCACGGGCGCTCGGGATCGAGGTTCTCGAAGGCTACGAGGTCAAGACCGTGCGCGGCACCAGGCGCATTACGGGCTTCACTGTCGAGGAGCTGCGCTCGGGCCAGGACAATCGTCGCTTCGATTGCGACGCGCTGCTGATGTCCGGCGGCTATACGCCCTCGGTGCATCTGTTCTCCCAATCGCGCGGCAAGCTCGCCTTCGATCCGGCGCTCCAGGCCTATGTCCCGGCGGAGCCGGCCGAGGAGTGCGTCAGCGTCGGCGCGGCGGCGGGCGACTTCGATCTGGCGAAGACGATCGGTTCGGCCCGCAACGCAGGCCGCGTCGCGGCGACCGGCAAGGCCGGCAAAGCCGCAGCGGTCGCGGTCGCGGGGGCCGCGCCCTTCGGCGGCGGTATGGCGGGGGCGACGCCCGCCGCCGGCGCGGGAAAATTCGTCAAGGCCTTCATCGACTTCCAGAACGACGTGACGGCCAAGGACATCCGTTTCGCCGTGGCCGAGGGCTTCCACTCGGTCGAGCATATCAAGCGCTTCACCACCACCGGCATGGCGACCGACCAGGGCAAGACGTCGAACATTCATGGCATCGGCGTTGCCGCCGAAGCACTGAGCCGTCCGATGCCAGAGGTCGGGTTGACCACCTTTCGCGCGCCGTTCACGCCGGTCACGTTCGGCACCATCGCCGGCTTCGCCAAGGGGCCGCTGTTCGATCCGACCCGGAAGACGCCGATCCACGACAGCGCCGAGGCCGAAGGAGCGGTGTTCGAGGACGTCAGCCTCTGGAAGCGGGCGTGGTATTTTCCGAAAGGCGCCGACATGCACGCCGCCGTCGGCCGCGAATGCCGGACGGTGCGCGAGGCGGCGGGCCTCTTCGACGCTTCCACCCTGGGCAAGATCGAGGTGGTCGGGCCGGACGCGGCGAAGTTCCTCGACGTGATCTATGCGACGCCGCTGGCAAGCCTGGCCATCGGCAAGTGCCGCTATGCGATCATGCTGAACGAGGCCGGCTTCATCATCGACGACGGCATCGTCGCCAGGATCGGCGAGGACCGTTATCACGTGACCACCACGACCGGCGGCGCGCCGCGCGTGCTTGAGCTGATGGAGGACTACCGGCAGACCGAGTTCCCGGATCTGAAAGTCTGGACGACCTCGGTCACCGAGCAATGGGCGGTGATCGCCGTGCAGGGGCCGAAAGCGCGGGAGACCGTCGCGCCCTTCGTCGAGGGGTTGGATATTTCGCCGGACGCCTTCAAGCACATGTCGGTGGCCGAATGCACCGTCATGGGCGTTGCCTGCCGGCTGTTCCGCGTCTCATTCACCGGAGAGGCTGGCTACGAGATCAACGTGCCGGCCGATTATGGCCGCGCGGTCTGGGACAGGCTGCGCGAGCATGGCCGCAGCCTTGGCGCTGAGCCCTACGGCACCGAGGCCATGCACGTTCTCAGAGCTGAAAAGGGCTATATCATCGTCGGCCAGGAGACCGACGGCACGGTGACGCCGGCCGACGCGGGGCTCGCCTGGGCGGTGTCGAAGAAGAAGACGGGCTTCGTCGGCAAGCGCGGGCTGGAGCGGTCCGATCTCCTGGCCCCCGGCCGCAAACAACTCGTCGGCCTCAAGACCGCGAACCCGCTGACCGTTCTGGAGGAAGGCGCGCAGATCGTCGCCGATCCGAACGAGGCCGTGCCGATGACCATGCTCGGCCATGTCACCTCGGCCTATCACTCCGACGCGATGGGACGTTCGATCGCGCTGGCGCTGGTCAAGGACGGCCGCAACCTGATCGGCCGCACGCTGTATGTTCCGATGCCGAAAGAGACGATCGCCGTCGAGGTGACGGACACGGTGTTCTTCGATCCGGAAGGGGAGCGGCTGCATGGCTGAGCGCAAGACGGCATCGAAGAAAACACCGATTGGCGTGGCATCGAAGGCGAAAAAGCCGACCAAGGCTGCGGCCAGGAAAACCGCGCCGCCCACTGCCGCGACGGCAGCGTCCGCCGCTGTGACCACCTCGCCGAGCCTGCAGCGCATGTCGCCGCTGGACGGGCGCTATGCGAGCGGGCCGGGCGTGACGCTGACGCCGATCGCCCCGCGCCAACGCCTCAGCCTGCGCGCCGACGCGCAATCGCTAAAGGCGGTGGAAGCCAGGCTCGGCGTGGCGCTTCCCAGCCGTCCGAAGACGACCGCGACCGCGAACGGCCTTTCGGCGCTCTGGCTCGGTCCCGACGAGTGGCTGGTGCTCGCCGACGTTGACGCGGCAGAGGTCGAACCGTTGCCGGCAAGGCTTGCAGACGTCGCCGGCATCTCGGTTGTCGACGTGTCGCACCGCAATGTCGCAATCGCGGTCGAAGGACCGGCGGCGGAGGCGGTGATCGCGGCGGGCTGCCCGCAGGACATTCGGCTTGGCAGTTTTCCGGTCGGGGCGGCGAGCCGGACGATCCTCTCGAAGACGGAGATCGTCCTGTGGCGGACCGGTGAGCAGCGCTTCGAGATCGAATGCTGGCGAAGCTTCTCCGATTACGCCTGGACATTTCTGGCCGAGGCGGCGGGTTCGCCGGCGGTTTGATCGCGATGGCAGCACGGGGCGGGTCCAGGATATGGAAACGCCGCGCGTTCTGACGAACACGCGGCGTTGTCGCTGACGGTCAAGCGTTTGGCTTGAGGTGACCCGTCTTGGCTGGGGTCAGAACTCCTCCCAGCTGTCGGATTCGGCCTTGGGGGCACGGGCGGCACCGCCCGTTCCGGTGGTCTTCATCTGCGGCACGCCGCGCGATGGCGTGGCGGAACGGCCAGATTGGGCAGGATTGGAACGCGACCGCGAGGTCTGGCCGGCCGAGCCGGTCTTGAACTGCGCCATCGCGCTCGCCAGTTCCTCGGTCTCGTTGGTCAGGGTCTGGCTCGCAGCCGTCGCCTCTTCCACCATCGCCGCGTTCTGCTGCGTCACCTTGTCCATCTGATCGGCCGCGCCGGAGACTTCCCTGAGGCTCGTCGCCTGTTCCTTGGCGCTCACCGCGATCGTCGCGATCAGCTCGGCCATTGAACTCACCTCGGCGACGATCTCGTCCAGCGACTTGCCAGACGCGGTGACCAGCTCGACGCCGCTCTCCACCTGGCTGCGCGAGGTCGCGATCAGCGTCTTGATCTCTTTCGCCGCTTCGGCCGAGCGCTGAGCCAGCCCGCGCACTTCCTGGGCGACCACCGCAAAGCCCTTGCCGGCCTCGCCGGCCCGCGCCGCCTCGACACCGGCGTTCAGCGCCAGAAGGTTGGTCTGGAAGGCGATCTCGTCGATCACGCCGATGATCTGGTTGATCTGCTCGGAGGACTTTTCGATCTGGCTCATTGCCGCGACCGCCTGGCCGACGATCTCGCCGCCCTTCTGGGCTTTGCCGCGGGCGGTACTGGCCGCCGTCTGCGCCTTGCCGGCGCCGTCGGCCGTCTCGTTCACCGCCGTCGTCACTTCGCCCAGCGCCGCAACCGTCTCTTCCAGGTTCGCCGCCTGCTGCTCGGTGCGCTGCGCCAGATCGTTCGAGGCCGTGTTGATCTCCGAAAGGCCCGACCGGATCGATCCGATCGATGTCACCACATTGCCGATCGCGCCTTCCAGCTTGCCGACGCTGTCGTTGAACTTGATGCGAATGGGCTCGAATTCCGGTGCGAACGAGCGATCCAGTCGGACCGTGAGATCTCCTTGAGAAAGATTCTCCAACCCATGCGACAGGTTCTCGACCACGAAACTTTGCGCCTTGGACTGTTCGAGCCGGGTCGCCGTCTCCCGCTCTGCGCTGTCCATCTCCTGCCGACGGCGCTCCTCGGCCTCGTCTGCGTCACGGCGCGCCCGTGCTGTCACGACTTCCTGGAAGGCAAGCACGCCGCGCCCAATCTCGCCGAGCTCGTCTTTGCGATTGGCGCCCTTGAGCGAAACGTCCGTCCGGCCCTCGACCAGCTGCTGCATGTCGCTGGCCAATTCCTGGATCGGCGTGACGACCGAGCGCCGGGCAAAGAATGTCAGACCCAAGGCGAACAACGTTCCAATACCGACCGCCGTACCCATTAAATTACGTCCGATCGCCGCACTGGCTGTCGCCCGTTGCGATGCCGCAACGGCCTCCGATTCAATTACTTCCGCGACGTGCGCCATCGCACTCTCAAGGATCGAGAACTGCTCCTGGAATACGCCCATTCTCGACATCGCTGCCGTGGGATTCCTCGCGGCCAGTGTGGTTAAGTCGACGGCGAGAGCCGTATATTCCTCCATAGGCACTTTGACGTCGTCCAAACTCTTGCGAATTTCCGGATCCTGCGCGAGCTCGCCGTTTTCAGCGATAGCCTGGTAAAAGATTCCGGTATGCTCGGCAACGTCTGCCTTTACCGTTTCCAAGTCGATATTCGCCGATGGATCCGCGGCGAGAACAGATGCAAGGACGTCCGATCGCAGCGCGTCATGCATCATGTCCGCCTGCATATGGTTCCGCAGGACTTGGGACGACCTTAGTGTCTCTTCCAGCCCATCGCGGAGCTGCCCCGTCATCCAGAAACCGGTCGCGGCCGTTCCGGACACAAGAAGGAAAACCAAGACTCCCAGCAGAGTCATCTTGTTCTTGATACTTTTCAACATAGCCTGCGCCCCTCGAAATGCGGGATTTCTTATTTCTTGGCGCCATCGGAACGATTGCGCCGAGTTCCTAAATTTAACTCACCTGGGCGCATCGTGCGCCAGATGAGACTCATGTCGCGAGGAGGGCGTAGGGAGAAAGCGCCGCATAAGGGGCGACATAGTCCGGATGCTTTTCCTCATTTCAATCGATCGGCGCGAAGCTAGGGCACCCTTAGGGAAGGGGTCGGTAGCGACACCGTTCGATGGAGCCGGAACATCAGAGATATTGGTTACCAATCCGTTATTTTTGGAGAAATACCGACTGTCGCCTCAATAATTTATTTTCATTATATTTCAATGTGACGCTTATACTAAATGACAATTAGGTAAATCCTGAAGCGGAGAGTCGCCCCTTTCGCAGGGAAAGGCTCCCCGAATGAACGGTAAGCACGGGCCGATGGCGGTTTCCATGCCGTCATCGGACTCCTTACGCGGCGGCAAGATGTCGCAGGGAAATCCCCTTGCGCCAGGCCACGCAAATCGCGGCCGAAAGCATGCAACAGAGACCGCGCATCGCGAGCGGCATACGCTTTGAGGGGGAAAGTTGATTCGGTCCGTCACCGCCGACCTGAAACAACAGATCAACCGCACTGGCCTTCGTGATGGCCACTTTTCACGGCTATCACCGTGCGCCGGGCACCAGGAGTATGCCTGCACCCCTCGGGCCTGCGGATGGCACGCGCCGACCTGCGATCAGCCGATAAAATTGAAGAAATAGCTCGCCGATGCGAGAATGACGCCGACGATCACGGTCGGAATGAGGATGCTCTCGCTCTGACGCACGCCGTCATCTTCCAAACCGGCCTCATCGGCTGGACGAGATCGCAGGTGGAAACCACGACGACCGAGCTTGACGGTTTGCGGGACCCATTCGGCCGGCCCTAGGCGGAACGGGGTGTGGTGAATGAACGGGGTGGCCGTCCGTTGTTGAGCCGCTGCCTTTTGCCCTGACCTGCGCATTCGAGGGTGTACAGGGAAAGCCAGCTTGGCCCGCGCTCGGGGAGCGGCGGAGGCGTCCGGATGGCCGGGCGTAAGAGAACGCTGCGCAACGCCGATTCCGGCGAACATCAAGTCTGAATCGACCCCGAATGGCGATGGGAATGCCGAAACACCGCGTGTCATAGTGATTACCTCCACCTTGAGGAAACGCGGAAACCGACGATTGGTTCAATTGAGTAAAGGCTCGGCAAAACTGAGTGACGGCCACGCAGAACGGATGCGGATAAAGGCATGATCGCGCACCGCGGGGTCCTTCAACCGATTTTAATATGCGCGGGCGCCGTCATGCATCTGGACGGCGCCGCGCCGGGGCCCCAGAAGAAAGCCATGGGAAGCGGCGAGGCTCTTGATGCCCGCCGGCGAGGCAAAGGAGCAAGTGAATGCTGAGAACAGATACCGTCCGGAACATCCTGTCCTGGTACGAGGGCGAAACCCCGGGCCTGAAGAGCAATCTTTCACGGCTCCTGATGCATGGCCGGCTGGCGGGGACCGGACGGGTGGTGATCCTGCCGGTCGATCAGGGCTTCGAGCACGGACCGGCGCGCAGCTTCGCCCCCAACCCGGTCGCGTACGACCCGCATTATCTTTACGAACTGGCGATCGATTCCGGCGTCTCGGGCTATGCCGCGCCGCTCGGGCTTCTGGAGCAGGGCGCCGACACGTTCGCCGGCGAAGTGCCGTTGATTCTCAAGCTCAACAGCGGCAATTCCCTCGTTGGTGGCAGCGACCAGGCGCTGACCGGCAAGGTCGAAGACGCGATGCGGCTGGGCTGCGTCGGCGTCGGGTTCACCATCTATCCGGGATCCGACCACTCCTACGACATGATGGAGGAACTGCGTGAGATCAGTCTCGAGGCGAAGTCGCGCGGGCTGATGACCGTCGTCTGGTCCTATCCGCGTGGGGGCAAGGTTTCCAAGGAGGGTGAAACCGGCTTCGATATCATCGCCTATGCGGCGCATATGGCAGCATTGATGGGCGCGACCATCATCAAGGTGAAACTGCCGACCGCCCATATCGACCTCGACGCGGCGAAGCCGATCTACGAGAAGCACGCCATCCCGCGGGAAGCCGCCGCCGACCGCGTCCGCCACATCATGCAGGCAGCCTTTGCGGGCAAACGAATCGTCGTCTTTTCCGGCGGCGCGGCGAAGAACACCGACGAGCTCCTGGACGAGGTCCGCGCCATCCGGGACGGCGGCGGCAACGGATCGATCATCGGCCGCAATTCGTTCCAGCGCAGCAAGGAAGAGGCGATCGCACTGCTGAACCAGGTAATGGACGTCTACGCCTGATCGATGGCGACAACGCTTCGGCCCGGCGTAGAGCGGACGCCGGGTTGAAACGACAACGGCCGCCCTTGGGCGGCCGTCATATTCGATTGGTGCGAGAATGGCGTCGAAAGCCTATTGCGCGGCCGCAGCAGCGAGCGCTTCGGCCGGATCGCGGTCCTTNTGGGCGGCCGTCATATTCGATTGGTGCGAGAATGGCGTCGAAAGCCTATTGCGCGGCCGCAGCAGCGAGCGCTTCGGCCGGATCGCGGTCCTTGCCCTCTTCGTCGAAGCCGGCGAGATAGGCGATAACGTTGGCGAGGTCTTCCGGCTTTTTCAGCCCGGGAAACGCCATCTTGGTACCTTTGACGACGGCGCGGGGGTCGGCGAGCCATTCCGTCATCAATGCCTCGTCCCAGACTGTCTTGTCGGCGGCCCACTCCTCGAAGCTGGAGGAAAATTTGTAGCCTTCGATCATGCCCGGCTTCTCGCCAATGACGCCGTTCAACTCTGGACCGATCTTGTTTTTCGCGTCTTCGCCGACGGCGTGACACGCTCGGCATTTGTTGAAGACCTTCTTGCCGGCGTCCGCGTCGCCGACGGTCTGGGCCGTCGCTCCCGACGCCATGGTCAGCGTCAAGATCGTGCCAGCGGCCAAAATCAGATTACGCATAAGTCCTCCATGCAGTGCTGTGCTCTTCTTAGCGGGAATATAAAGGCGCGCCGCACAATAGCAATCATTTGAAAGGGGCGGCGCGTGTGTGGCCGCGGCGGTGCGTGCGGTTTCGGGGCCGGCGGTGATCACGCGCGGCTAACGCAAATGTGAGCCGTAATTAACGCGGGTTGACGGGATGAATTATATATCGGGTGAGGCGGGGCCGCAGCGTTCTTTCTCCGCAGAATTCAATATTCATTGTCGTTGCGAAGGATTGCAACACGCCCGGTCCGCGCCGTCTGTCAGTATAAATGGAATTTTTCGGCTGCTGCCATTGCGCGATGCGAGCGGACTGACGAGGGATTCATACGTCGGCATTCGGGGCTTCAGATCGTGACAAGGCGCAATTCGATTTCCTTCGGGTAACCCGCGCGTCTATTCGCTAGGAATTCTATCCGGCACAACTTTGCCATGTTTGTTAAGCGCCCCAGGTCAGGCCGAACTTGGCGTAAACCATCGATTTTAAGAGGAAATCAACGACCGAAGGTTACGAATAATTCACGACGTCGGGCCCGATCGGAATTCGCGTTGCGGATCGGCAACACGACGGAGGAGAACCTATTCCTGCCATTTTTCCGGCACGGAGACGGACCATATCAACTCCCGAACCCGCCAGCCGGGTCGGGAAATCCGGGCGCCACGCGGACGTGGCGTCGGGAAGAGAGTCGCGACTGCGACAGAATGGAGTACAGTTATGAAACGCTTTGCATTGCTTCTCGCCTCGACGGCGTTCGTCACCCCGGCGCTCGCCGCCGACCCGGTCTATGAGGAAGCCCCTGCGCCGGCACCGATGATGATCGAGCAGGTCGCTACGACTAGCACGTGGACCGGCCTCTACATCGGTGGCCAGGCTGGCGTCGCCTTCAGTGGCGATGACGATGGCGCGCGCTTCGACACCAACAACACCGGTGTTTTCGGCAACGGCACTTTTAACGGTGACGACAACAACGCCGGCTTCATCGGCGGCGCGCATATCGGCTACGACTACCAGATGCCGAACAACTTCGTCATCGGCGCGGTCGCCGACATCAACTACATCGATGCGGAGACCAACCGGTCCTATACCACGCCGGGCGGCTCGACCTTCACGTCCAATAGCGAGATCAACTATCTCGGTACGGTTCGCGCTCGTCTCGGCTACGCCATGGACAGCGTCCTGCTCTATGGTACGGGCGGTCTCGCCTATGCCGGCGTCGACAATACGATGACTGCGCCGAGCGGCGGCGCCTTCACCGGCTATACGTTTACGCAGGATGGCGACGACGCGGATGTCGGTTATGCGGTCGGCGGCGGTGTCGACGTGATGGCCACCCAGAACATCTCGTTCGGCGTCGAGTACCTCTACACCAATCTCGGCTCGAACGATCAGACGATCACCGGGACCAACGGTACCAACACGGTGAACTTCACCTCGGAGTCGAACGACAACGATCTCGACTTCCACACGATCTGGGCGAAGGCGTCCTATCGCTTCAACTAAGGCACTGCCTTCGGCCGGGCGCGTCAAGCGCCCGGCCCTACAGACAAAAGCCCGTCGGATCACAGGATCCGGCGGGCTTTTTTGGTTTCCGAGAACTGCCTTGAAAGTTGAGGCCGCGCGAGAAACGCTTTCAGGCGAGCGGCGGAAGATCCAGATCGGCGCGCCGCGGCAGGTCGGCGCCGCGGCGCGAGCAGGTCACTGCGGCGGCGTCGACGGCGAAGCGCAGCAATTCCTCGATGCCGGCTTGGTCGGCGGCCTTGAGCGCCGCGCGAGAGAGTTGACCGCGTTCCTTCAGGCCGGCCAGGAGCGCCGCCTGAAACGTGTCGCCGGCGCCGACCGTGTCGGCGACGATGATCTGTCGTCCGCCGACCGAGGCTTTGACGCCCGAGCTTGTCGCGGCGATCGCGCCGCGCTCGCCGCGGGTCACCACGGCCATCTCCGCGCCCGCGGCAACCCAATCGTCGATCACGGCATCGAGGGTTCGGCCAGGATAGAGGAGATCAAGGTCTTCTTCGCTCGCTTTCACCAAGGCCGCGAAAGGCACCAGTTCGGCGACCTTTTGCCGCCAGATGTCGAGATCGGGTTCGATCGAGGCGCGAATATTGGGATCGTAGGAGATGAACCGCCGGGCCGATTCCTGCCGCACGAGATGGGCCAGCGCCGAGGCGGTCGGCTCGGTCACGGTGGAGTAGGAGGCCAGATGGATCGTCTCGAGGTCGTCCGGAAATGTCGCCGGGACTTCGGCGGGCTCGATCGAACGGTCGGCGGTTCCGTCGATATAGAAGATATAGGCCGGCGAGCCGTCGGCGCCGAGCGAGACCATCGCCAGCGTCGTGTTCCGGTCGGTCGGAATGAGGAAGCGCTGGTCGATATTTTCGCGCGCCATGAAGCCGCGGATGCGCGTTCCGAAGAGATCGCTCGAGACCTTGGTGAAGAAGCCGGCCGGATGGCCGAGGCGCGCCAGGCCCAGCGCGACGTTCAGCGGCGATCCGCCGACACGCCCGGACAGGGCGATCTTCGCCACATCCGCGTCGGGTTCGGCGAACAGATCGAACAGCGCGTCGCCGCAACTGAGAAACATGGCGAAATCTCCCGGACCATATCCAGCGTTCGGTTTCAAATGCCGCTATCAGGAAAGGCCGAAGCGGGGAAGATGGCGCCGCACTTTGCACAAAGCTACCGCGACCCTTTCATAGCGCGCGCTGCCGCCTATGATCGATGGCGTCCAATCGGGGAGGAAACCGCATCCATGCCATTTCAGCGCGTCAACGGCATCGTCATCCACCATCGGGTCGAGGGAAACGCGGACGGGCCGACGCTGGTCTTCGCCAACTCGCTGGGCACCGATTTCCGAATCTGGGACGCGGTTGTCGAGCGCCTCGCCGGAGCGTGTCGGATCGTGCGCTACGACAAGCGCGGCCATGGCCTGTCGGAGGCGACGCCCGCGCCCTACGCCATGGACACCCATGTCGACGACCTGAAAGGCCTGATCGACCATCTCGGCGTGACGAACCCGCTCGTCATCGGCCTGTCGATCGGCGGCATGATCGCGCAAGGCCTTGCCCATCGCCATCCCCTTCTTGCCAAGGGACTGGTGCTGATGGATACGGCGCACCGAATCGGCACGACCGAACTGTGGGACCAACGCATCGCCGCGATCGAGAAGGACGGAATCGGGTCGATTTCCGAACATATCCTCGAGCGCTGGTTTACGCCGCAATTCCGACGCCCGCCCAATCCCGATTTCGTCGGCTATTCGAACATGCTTTTGCGCACTCCGCTGCCCGGCTATCTCGGCAGCAGCGCCGCATTGCGTGACGCCGATTACACTGAGGCGACGGCGAAGATCGATCTGCCGGTGCTGTGCGTCGTCGGCGATCAGGACGGCTCGACCCCGCCGGATCTGATGCGCTCGACCGCCGATCTGATTGCCGGTTCGCGCTTCGAGATCGTCAAGGACGCCGGTCATCTGCCCTGCATCGAGCAGCCGGAGGTTACGGCGGGTCTGATCGCGGATTTTGCCGCGGAAGTATTCAGCACGGCGACCGGCCGGTGACGGCCTCGGTCTTCTCCCATTCGTTTCTGGGCGCGCTGCTCGGCGACGAGGAACTCGATTCCTATTTCACTGCGGCGGCGGAGCTCGAGGCGATGCTGGCCTTCGAGGTCGCGCTCGCCGAGGCCGAGGCGGCGGAGGGATTGATCGCGCCGGCAGCGGCCACCGCGATTCGCGCCTGGACGCACGAATTTTCCCCGGATCTCGCAGCCCTTGCCGTGGGAACGGCGCGGGATGGCGTCGTCGTACCCGCGTTGCTTCAGCAATTGCGCGCCGGGCTCGACCCGGCCGCTGCCGCCGGCTTGCACAAGGGCGCGACCAGTCAGGATGCGATCGACGCGGCGATGGCGATGCGCATGCAAGCGGTGTCGTTGGTGCTCGACCGGCGGCTGGAAGCGCTGGTCGATGCCTTCGCGCAATGGGGGATCGAGGCCGGCGACCGCGAGGTGATGGCGCACACCCGAATGCAGGCGGCGCGGCCGACGCCTTTTTCGCGCAAGCTCGCCTCCTGGGCCGATCCGCTGGTGCGCTGTCGGCTACGCCGCGAGGAGATCGCGCCGCGCGCCTTTGCCCTGCGGCTCGGCGGCGCCGTCGGCGACCGCGCGGATTTCGGCGACAAGGGCGAGGCGATCGTCCAGCGGGTGGCGGACGCGCTCGGCCTCTGGCCAGCCGCAGCTTCGCTGCATTCGGAACGCGACGGAATCGCCGAGTTCGGTCACTGGCTGTCGCTGATCACCGGGGCGCTCGGCAAGTTCGGGCAGGATGCGGCGCTGGCGCTGCAGAGCGAGGTCGGGGAACTGGCGCTTTCCGGCGGCGGCGGCTCATCGGCGATGCCGCATAAGCAGAACCCGGTCGGCGCGGAGGTGCTGGTGACGCTGGCGCGCTTCAACGCGACGCTGGTCTCCGGCCTGCACCATGCGTTGGTGCATGAGAACGAGCGCTCCGGCGCGGCCTGGACGCTGGAATGGATGCTGTTGCCGCAGATGGCCCTGGCCGCGGGGGCGGCGACGCGGACGGCGGAGGACTTGCTCGGGCGGCTGTCGCTAAGGGAGGAATGAAGATGGGCGTTTGACGGAGCGGATGGTTGGAAACGCCCGGAAGCCTTCTGTAAGGCGTGGCTGAATCGGCTATGCGCTTTCCGGGACATAGCGGTCGACGGCAATGCTGCCTTCCCGTCGCCGGACCTGCGCCAGATCGAACGCGGTTTGCAGCCGCAACCAGAAATCGGCCTCGCCTCCAAACGCCTTTTCGAGCCGGATCGCCATTTCAGGGCTGATCCCGGCTTTCTCGTTGACGACGTTATTCAACGCCTGCCGAGTGACGCCGAGCACGCGGGCAGCCTCCGTGACGCTCAGGCCGAGCGGCGCAAGGCACTCCTCGCGCACCATTTCGCCGGGGTGGGGCGGGTCGTAGAGGGGCAAGGTCAGTTTCTCCAGTCGTCAGTGGTAATCCAGATAATCGAGATCGACGGGCCGGCTGTCGTCGAACCGAAACACGATCCGCCAATTGCCGGACACGCTCACGCTCCAAAATCCGGCAAGCTGGCCCTTGAGAGGATGCAGACGCATTCCCGGCAGACCTTCGAAGGTTTCCGGCGAGGTGGCATGATCAAGCGCGAACAGGACGCGGCGAATGCGTCTGACCTGATCGGCCTGAACGCCGCGCGCATCGCCGGTCTCGTAAAAGCGTCGGAGTCCTTTGTGTCGAAAGCTGGCAATCATCCGTGCATGGGTCGGCAGTGTGCGCCGACAATTGTCACTTGTCAAATAGTCTCAAATGATGGTAGTGTCTCAGTTTGAAATTGGCGCGACATAAAAGATATGGCCGACCCTTTAGAAGCCGACCATATCATTCTTACTCGCTTGCGGACCTGATATCGCGCTTAAATAGCGGCTTCGTATTCAGCAGCGCACTTGCTCAGCATAGGCTCTATATGAACCTCATTGCGTTGCAGCGCGACGTTGGCCTGCCTAACGACTTCAGCCTCAATTGCGATGTCCTTGGACAGCCTTCTATTGGCGAAAAGCCAGCGTGCAACGACCGCCCATTCCCAGAGCGGGCTTTCAGAAGTGACCCGCGCCACCGGCGCAGGAAAATCCTTCCCCCGTTGACCCTTTGAGTATTGCGTCATTGATGCTCGGGTCATGTCAGATCGTGCGGCTATGTCGGACAAGCTGACAAGCGGGTCCGGCTCAACTCTGTCGACATGCGCGCCAGCCAAAACAACCTCTTCAACGGCTGAAGATATGGCCAACGCGATCGTCTCGGCCTCACGTGCAAAATCTATGATGATATGCCCCTTCTGGAAGGAGACCAGCGCGTCATCGCAGCCATTGTCATAGAATCGTGCTTCAAAATTATCCGCAGATGGGTCCAACCCAGATGCGATAACGCTGAATTCAAACGTCTTCATCATCGCGCTCCTCTACTCTGTGCGGACAACGGTCCACAGCCCGTACAATCTGCTTTGCATGATTGCCGGGGCTCTTGGGTGTTCCATTTACGCCTATCTGACAGCCATCCCTGTCGGCATGCGCACAGAATAATCGACCCCAATGGCCCATTTCGCGACACGTCCAACCTAGAGATTCGGCGTAAGCAACAGCGTCCTCGACCTCTTTCTTCGAGTGTCGCGGCCTACTCACTGGCCGCACTCAAGATGGTATGGCTGTTAACATCTGTCAACACAAATCGGTTCCTACCGCAAAAGAGGTAAACGAATGGTGTACGAAGGCTGAAGCGACCGCTAGGCGGTTTGCCGCTTTTTGTAAGCCCCTCGCGGCCCTGGCCTTGGCGCAACTGCGTCCATCGCCTCAGCAAAGTCTGTCATCGACCACAGTGTATCGGAAATGCCAGCCGCCATCGCCGGCGACATTTTCAGCGTCTTGTGAATGCGGATGAAATTGTACCAGACGGTGTAGAGCGAAACCATGTGCATGTGGTTCTCGAACTTTTTCGAGAAGGCGTTCGTCAGCCGCGTGAACCGGCGCATTTGCATCCGCATGGTGAGGTTCTGCCGTTCCACATAGGAGGTGCTGACGTGGGCAATGTCGGGATCGCCTTCGATCCGGTCCTTGCGCGCTCCGATGCACTCGGCAGGGCTGTAGCGGCGTTGCGGTCCTTCCGGCGCCTTGCCGTACAGCTTCACCAGCATCGCATAATCAACATCGGCACCGAATGCCCCCTCGACCGCCTCAAGGTACGCCCGATGGCCGTCAGTGGTGAGTTGGACGCGATTGGCGAGACGGTCGCGAAGATCGTCCATGAACGCCATTGCATATTCGCTGTCACGACCGCCAACGAGGTAGGAGACGATCAGCTTGCTATCCGCGTCGAGCGCCGTCCACGTCCAAGTGTCGCCAGCCTCTTCCGGGGCTGACTTTGCCGTGCGGACGTTCTTCGCCTTGGCATAGGTGAAGGACCAAATCTCGTCGCACTGGATACGCGAGGCGGTGACACCCCGGACCTTCTCGTCATGGAAGGTCGCGGCGAATTTGCCCGCGTCCACAAGCAGCTTTGACACCGTGTTGATGGACACGTCGCAGACGCGAGAGATCGAACGCATGGACGATCCCTCGCACAGCATGTTGAGGATTTGGACGCGGGTTTTGAGGGGCAGCTTGTTCATGCCCCTAATATGTGAACTTTTATGCTTAGTGTCCAGCATGGAATTCAACTGATTTCACGCAGCTCTGGGCGGCCTGCTTGCCTTGCCGGTGGTAATGGGTCGCTGGTCAACCCAAACACAAGGTTCTCAAGTTCCTCAGATGGGAGGTGAAGGTCGGCAGCAATCCGATGTTTTGGTATCTTCTCGCTCCAAAGCGCTCTAAATACCTCTTTCCAAACTACTGACTCTTCGCGTGGCAAAGTATTTGGCTCTTTATTTCGGTAGTTTCGCTCATTCATTTGAATGCAGAATGTGCGATACTGCCAATCGCTGAGTATCCCCATTTTGTGCAGTCGATAGGCAAGCGCTGCCGTTGATACACCCCAGCGTTTCTTCGGGTTTAAGAGATCATCAAGCCTTGCTACCGAAGGCAAGCGAGACCTGATGTCAGATTCGGGCATCAAAAACGAAGACGCGAAACTGTTGGCCTCGATTTCTGCTTCCCGCCCCTGCTGCGGCCCGCCATGCCGATGCAAAACTAGGTGCGCCAGCTCATGCGCTGCGTCGAGCCGGCTCCGCTCGGCCGACTTAAATGTGTTCAGGAATATGTAGGGAACGTCATTTCGCCAGCAGGAAAAGGCGTCCACGTTCTTGGTGTTCTCCGCGAGAGAAAAGACACGAACTCCTTTTGCCTCCAGCAGCTTGATCATATTGCTGATCGGCTGCTCGCCCAACCCCCAAACTTCACGGATCGTTCGCGCTGCCGCTGCTGGGTTACGCTCGTGTGCCAAGTCGATCAGGGTTGGCTCTGGTAAGTTGAATCTCTCAGAGATGTAGTCGGAGAGCAGATATGCAAAAGAACCCGACGCAAGTGCCGCATCACGCTCACGAGCGGTCATGGTCGTCAGGCTACGAAAGCTGGCCGCGTCCTTGGTGACTTCATCAATATCGTTCCCGAAAAAGAAATCTCGTGGAAAGCGGAGAGTAGCCGCGATCGCGTCGACCGTTTCGGACGAAGGTTCGTTTTTCTCGCCCTCAAGGCGAGTGACTGTGACCGGGGACATACCGATCAGTTGGGCGAATCCTCTACTGGTGAGCCGCCGCCGTTTACGGGCGAGGCTCATTCTTTGTCCGCTGAACATAGCCGCTACTTCTTGCGTGTGACGCTGATCTCGAAATCCTGACCAGGCATTCCGTCGTCAACGTTCTTGGGCATTATGCTGGCCCATTCGCCCGGCTTAATGATGTAGATGCGTTCGTTGAATTCTTTGAACTGCTTATCCTCGATACTCCTCGGAAATGACAGTTCTGCTCGCACATCATCGCCGTTGATGTACACGTAGAGATACCAGAGGGAAGCGTTCTCACGTGAGTGCCGCTCCTGCTCTTCGGCTTCGAATTCAGCAAACAAATTCATTTGCCCTAAATCAACAGCCCTCGCGGCAGCTGGGCCTTTCTCAGAAATTGCCTTTGGGCTGCGGTTGTCTTCACAGGCACTATCAGAATTCTGAAAAACGATCTTCATCCCAGTTTTCGGATTATATGTAGCCTCTATGTTCCCAGCGCGATCAATCTGCCAGCCTTTGAGGCGAAGCACGTCTCGCAAAGCGCCAGTGCCGTGGATGTATGAAAGCTGTCCAGCGGCATTCAATGGGAAGTTCAGGACGAAGCTCGCCTTGGCTGCCACCGCGCGCTTAACGACTTCGATGAATTCACTAGCCGTCAGACCAAGGTGATCGAGACGCGAACCGACTTCATAGTCCTGCGATAGGATACGGGTAGCGGTCACGGGCTGGCTCCATGTTAATTTTTCGGACCTCATTTGTGGCCGAAAAAATTAACATGGTCAACTGTGATGTCATCTCTTCCACCGGCTTTCCGCAGCTTTCTTTGCAATCTCGGCCCGCCGCTCCGGCGTCATGTTCCTCGCCCGAGCGGCGCCACCCTTGCGGCCCATCTCCTGAGCGGCCTTGTCCTTGCCGTCGTCGGTGACGGTTTCCTCTTCCTCACCGGTCGCAATGCGCATGACGCGGACGGCATTACCGATCACGTCGGCGGGGCGCTTTTCGCCTTTAGGTCCGGTGGGCATTCAGCTATCTCGCTTAGGGTAGAGTGCATTGGAAGCCGCTTCCGCGAACGTGTCGCCAACGGCCATATCTTCGATGATTTCGCGTTCGCTTGGCGTGACAAATCCCACCCGCCAATTCGTTGTGAACTTCAAAATGGTGAGGTGCCCGTCGAAGTCGCGGTTAGCCACCTCTATCAAGCGGCCCCAGATATCGATGTCTTCATCGGACATGATCAACCTCCTATGCTTTACGCCAAGCATATAGGAAGCGAGCGGCCAGCGCGATAAGGGGCGGCTCAAATTTCAGATTTCAAACTGAGACACTACCCAAATGATCATGCGATTGCCAATGCAGATCATCGCTTTCTGACAGTCGACGGTGCAAATAATCACGCCCCCAGCAGCGCATAGGTCCCGAAGGCCGGCACCTTGACCGCCAGCCGCCACGGATCGATGCCGGCGACAAGGCCGAGGAAATTCACTTCCAGCCCCGATTTCCAGCCAGCGACGATGCCGGCATAGCCCCAAAGCGACAGGCGCAACTCTTGGCGGTCAGGGTCGATCGAGAAGATATGACCCTCGGACGGATAGTCGCGGCCGACCGCCGCCGTCGGTAGCGTCGCGTCGATGCCGGGGACGGCTCGCATGACGTGAGCGACGAAGGTGTTGGAGTTCGGTCCGGGAAAGATGTCGTAGCCGCCGCGCTCGGCATAAGGGTAGGCGGCGATGGCGGCGCGCACCTTCGGGACCAAGGCTTCCGCCCGCGTGCCGGTGACCGCGACGACCACCCGGGGATCGTTAGAATACCAGCGTCCGTCGGCGGGTTGGCTGTTACGCCGAACCGGCGTTCCCCAGCCGACCTTGTCCCAACGCTCGTAAGCGCCGGCGCCCTTGTCTTTGACGACGATCCAGGAATGATCGGCGATGGCGCCCTTGAGGCCGCCGGTGCGCGCGGCGAGAATGTAGAGCGCCGCGTCCCCGTTGATGCTGGCTGTCGGGAGGAGCGACGCCGAACTCCAGTCGGCCTGGCGCCAGGAGAGGGGACGTTCGCTCGTCCACCAGAAAAGCGCGGCGAGCGCTGCGGGCAGGAGATAGACCGCCACGACGACGACAGAGAGCCATTTCAACAGATGCATCGGGTCCTGACGGTGGCGGGAAAGCGGAACGGCTGCTAGAGCGCCCACTTCAAGGCAGTTGTAGGACCGAGGTGAGTGATGGAAAACCCCGTTCTCGTGGAAGTGACCCGTGGCGATCTGGTCGAGAGCGTCCATCGCGGCGCCTTCGCGCTGGTCGACGGCGCCGGGGCCGTCATCGCCTCGGCCGGCGATATCGCGCGTCCGGTGTTTCCGCGCTCGGCGATCAAGGTGTTTCAGGCGATCCCGCTGATCGAGAGCGGCGCGGCAGACGCATTCGGCTTCGGCGACCGGGAACTCTCGTTCGCCTGTGCCTCCCATTCGGGCGAAGAGGGGCATGTGACGCTCGCCGCCGCCATGTTGGCAAAGGGCGGGCTCGACGGCGGCGCACTCGAATGCGGCTGCCACTGGCCGTTCGATCTGCCGGTCGCGCTCGATCTCGCCCGGCGCGGCGGCGAGCCGACGGTGCTGCACAATAATTGCTCGGGCAAGCATGCCGGGTTTCTCTGCACGGCGGTGCACCAGGGCGAGGACCCGCGTGGCTATGTCCGGGCGGATCATCCGGTGCAGCAAAGGGCGAAGGCCGCGATCGAGGATCTGACCGGCACTGAACTTGGCGACGATGTTTGCGGCACCGATGGCTGCTCGATCCCGACCTATGCCGCGCCGCTCAAAAGTTTCGCGCATGGCTTCGCCAAGCTCGTCAGCGGTGAGGGCATTGCCCCGGAGCGCGCGGCGGCGGGACGCCGGCTGATCGAGGCCTGCATGGCCGCGCCCTGGGAGATGTCCGGCACTGGCCGCGCCTGTGAGAAGCTGATGCAGGCCGCGCCCGGCCAGGTGTTCGCCAAGACCGGGGCCGAGGGCGTTTTCTGCGGCGCCCTGCCGGATCTCGGCCTTGGCTTTGCGCTGAAGATCGATGACGGCGGGACGCGGGCGAGCGAGGCGCTGGTCGCCGCTGTCATCGGCAAGGCGCTTCGCCGCGACGACGCGGCGCTGGCCGGACGCTTCGATACGCTGGCGTCGAAGACGTTGCGCAACTGGGAAAAGATCACGGTCGGCGCGGTACGTGCGGTCCTGCGCTGAGGCAAGGCCTCGGTCGGCCCGGCGTTCGATCGAGGTCGAGGCTTAGCTGTAGTCGCTTTTCGGCTGGCTTGGGGGACGGCTAGCCGGTCTGCGGGAGCGAGAGGGGCGGGGCTTTTCCGCCGCCTGCGGCTTCAGCCGGATTTCGACGCTGCCGCCTTCCGGGTCGTCGACCTCGAACAGTTTGGTCGAGCGGACCAGATCGCTCAACTTCTTGAAGCCGTAGGTGCGCGGATCGAAGTCCGAGGACAGGTTCAGAAGCTGCTTGCCGAAACTGCCGAGATTCACCCAGCCATCCTCGGTGTCCATCTGCTCGATCACCCGCTTGAGAAGGTCCGCCGCTTGCTGCGGCTTGGCCAGTGGTGGCGCGTCGCCGTTGTCCTTCTCCGCCGTGACCCGGCCGGGCAGGAGGTTCTCGGTGTAGATGAAGCGCCGGCACGCCTGCCGGAAACTTTCCGGCGTCTTCTGCTCGCCGAAGCCGTAGACGTCGACGCCCTGTTCGCGGATGCGGGCGGCGAGCCGGGTGAAGTCGCTGTCCGACGACACCAGGCAGAAGCCGTCGAACCGGCCGCTATGGAGAAGGTCCATGGCGTCGATGACGAGGGTGATGTCGGAGGCATTTTTGCCGGTCGTATAGGCGAATTGCTGCTGCGGGATGATCGCATGGCGCGACAGGACGTCCGCCCAACCCTTTGAACGCTGGCTGGAAAAATCGCCGTAGATGCGCCTCACGCTCGCCTCGCCGATCTTGGCGATCTCCTCGAACAGGCCGTCGGCGATGCGCGAGGAGGCGTTGTCGGCATCGATCAGCACGGCCAGCCGGTCGGTCTTGTCGGGTCTTGAAGCAGACATGAAGGATTCCTCGTATGTGGCTGGCGATCACTGGACACGGCTGCGGGCCGTCGTCAGTCTTGCCCGTTCTCAGGTCTGTTCGGCAACCCCAGCCGGTCGAGGATGGCTTCGGCGACGGCACTCGGCGCCCGTTCCCCTTCCCTCACGGCCTCCTCCCCAGCGGTGATTTCGGCACGCCAGCGAGCCCCGGACAGAATGCGCCGGCGCAGGCCCTCGTCAAGACTGGTCCGGAGCCAGCGCACCCGCTGCTCGGCTCGCCGGTCGTCCCATGATCCGTCGCGGCGGTGGATGTCGCGGAAGCGCTCGATGTCGGTCCACAGATCGTCGAGGCCGGCGCCGGTCATGCCGGAGACGGCGAGCACCGGGACGGTCCAGGCTGCCGAACGCGGCGCGAGGATATTCAGCGCCGAGCGGATTTCGGCGGCGGCGGCCCGCGCCGGCCCGGCATTGTCGCCGTCGGCCTTGTTCATGGCGATGATGTCGGCGACTTCGAGGATGCCCTTCTTGATGCCCTGGAGCTCATCGCCGCCGCCGGCGATCATCAACAGCAGCAAGAGATCGACCATGTCCGCGACGCTGACCTCGGCCTGTCCGACGCCCATCGTCTCGACGATGACCACGTCGAACCCCGCCGCCTCGCAAAGCAGCATCGTCTCGCGCGTCTTCGCGGCGACGCCGCCGAGCGTGCCGGAAGAGGGGGAGGGGCGGATGAAGGCATTCTTGTCGACGGCGAGGCGCGCCATTCGCGTCTTGTCGCCGAGGATCGAGCCGCCGGAGCGGACCGATGAGGGGTCCACTGCCAGCACCGCGACCTTGTGTCCCTTGGTCGTCAGCATCGAGCCGAAGGCATCGAGCAGCGTCGACTTGCCAACGCCGGGAACACCGCTGACGCCGATACGGATCGCGCCTCCGGTGTCCGGGGCGAGCCGATCGAGGACGGCGGCGGCGACGCCCCTGTGCTCGGGCCGGGTCGATTCGACCAGGGTGATGGCGCGGCTCAGCGCGGCGCGCTCGCCTTCGCGGACGCGGTCGGCCAGGTCGTCGGGATCGGGCAAAGGGGTCATGATCACCGGTGTGGTCGGGCTGTCGGTACCCCCGATCGGGCGCCGTCGAGGATGTGGGAAAACCTCCCGATCTCGTGCCTGAAACGGGCTTGTGAACGGCAATGACTACCGAAGGAACGCCATGTTTGCTAGGCCTTCGATGGTGGGCAACGATTAAAGGCGGCTTTGCGCGTATCGCCAGCCGCCATGCTTTGGGAGAAGTACCATGGCCTGGAACAAACCTGTTCTCACGGAAGTCTGCCTTGCGATGGAAATCAACGGCTATATGCCGATCGAATTCTAATCGGTGGCAGCACCTGACAGCCGCGGGCGGGTCGAGGCCCGCCTGCGGCTTTTCGTTTTGGGCTCGGCCGCTGGCGGCGGTTATCCGCAATGGAATTGCCTGTGCGATGTCTGCCGGCTCTATTGGGCCGGCGACAGCCGCGTGATGGCGCGTTCGCAATCCTCGATCGCCGCGACCGCCGACGGACGCAACTGGCTGCTGATCAACGCATCGCCGGATCTGCGCGAGCAGATCTTGCGATCACCACCATTGCAGCCAGCCGCCGGGACGTCCGCGGATCAGCGGCGGGCCTCGCCCATCGGCGCGGTCCTGGTGACCAACGGCGATGTCGATCATGTCGCCGGCCTTTTGACCTTGCGCGAGAAACAGTCGTTCCCGCTCTACGGCACGGCTGGCGTTCTCGGCGTCATCGCCGACAACCCGATCTTTTCGGTTCTCGATCCCGCGCATGTGACGAGACGGCCGGTGATGATGGGGAAGACGTTCGAGCCGGTGCCGGGGCTTCAAGTCGAGGTGTTCTCCGTTCCCGGCAAGGTGCCGCTCTACCTGGAAGAGGGCGAGGTCGATGTCGGCGAGGAAGGCGAGATGACGATCGGTGTGCGTCTGACGGCGCACGGTAAGACAGCTTATTACATCCCCGGTTGCGCGGCCGTGCCCGATCGGCTGCGCGACAGGGTCAGGGAGGCCGACGCGCTCTTGTTCGACGGCACCGTGTTCACGGACGACGAGATGGCCAAGGCCGGTGTCGGACAAAAGACCGGTCGCCGGATGGGCCATATGCCGATCACCGGCGAGGGCGGCAGCCTTGCGGCCTTCGACGGGCTCAATATCGCAAGCCGCGCCTACATTCACATCAACAACACCAATCCGATCCTGATCGAGGATTCCAGGGAGCGGCAAATGGTGGAGGCTGCCGGTTGGCAGGTGGCGAAAGACGGGATGGAGATCGTGCCATGAAAGCCATGATGGGACGCGAGGATTTCGAGGCGGCGCTGCGGCGGATTGGAGCGGAGCGCTATCACCATCTGCATCCGTTTCAGCAGCGATTGCAGAACGGCGAATTGACAAGGACGCAGGTGCAGGCTTGGGCGCTCAACCGTTATTATTACCAGTCGCAGATCCCGGTGAAGGATGCCTACATTCTCGCCCGGCTGCAGACTGCCGAACTGCGGCGCGAATGGCGCCAGCGGATCATCGACCATGACGGCGAGGAGGGGCAGCGCGGCGGCATCGAGAAATGGATCGCGCTCACCGACGGCGTCGGTCTCGATCGCGCCTATGTGGAATCCGGCGTCGGCATTCTTGCCGGTACGCGCTTTGCGGTCGATGCTTATGTCCATTTCGTCCAGGAGGGGACGCTGCTGGAAGCCATCGCCTCGTCGCTGACTGAACTATTCTCGCCAAATGTCATTGGCACTCGCGTGCGGGGGATGCTGGAGCATTACGACTTCATCTCGAAGGAAACGCTGACCTATTTCGACAAGCGGCCAGTGCAGGCCAAGCGCGATTCCGATTTCGCGCTCGCCTATTGCCTCGACAATGCACGCCGGCCCGAGGAACAGCGCGCCGTCCTCGACGCCTTGCGGTTCAAATGCCAGGTGCTCTGGGCGCAACTCGATGCCCTGCATTTCGCCTATGTCGAGCCGGGACTGACCCCGCCGGACGCGTGGCGTCCGGGCGAAGGGTTACGGGAAGGAGGCGGGGCGGCATGACCGCGATCGCCGACGATACGGTGCCCAAACTGCCGCACGGCGTTCGCTTTCGCGAGGACAAGACGCGCGGCCAGTTCATCCTGGTCGGGCCGGAACGCATCTTCAACGCCGATCAGGTTTCGACGGAAATCCTCAAGCGGGTGGATGGCAAGACCACGTTCGGGGATATCCTGCGACAGCTGACGGAGACGTTTACGGCGGACGAAGCGACGATCCGCCCGGATGTCGAGAGTTTCCTCATCGAGCTTCGCGACAAGCAGATGGTGACGCTATGAACGAGGCGGTCTTTCCCAAGCCCGCCGCCGAAGCGGCGGAGCGGCCGGCGCCGCAGCCGCTGGGCCTGTTGGCCGAGCTGACCCACCGCTGCCCGCTGCGCTGCACCTATTGCTCGAACCCGCTCGAGCTCGACACGCGATCGTCCGAGCTCGACACCGAGACTTGGAAGCGGGTCTTCACCGAGGCGGCCGAACTCGGAGTCATCCATATCCATCTGTCCGGCGGCGAACCAACCGCCCGCAAGGACATCGTCGAACTGACCCGCCACGCCGCCGAGGTCGGGCTCTACACCAATCTGATCACCTCGGGGATCGGCGTTTCGGAGGCGCAGCTCGACGCCCTGTTCGAAGCCGGCTGCGACCACATCCAGCTGTCGCTGCAAGGCGCCGACGCCGGCGTGACCGAACGGGTGGCGGGCTACAAGGGGGGCTTTGAGAAGAAAGAGGTCTTCGCCCGCGCGGTGGTCGCGCGCGGCTTCCCGCTGACCCTCAACGCGGTGATCCACCGGATGAACATCCATCAGTTGCCGGACATGATCGACAAGGCCGTCGCCTTCGGCGCCAAGCGGCTGGAGATCGCACATACGCAATATTACGGCTGGGCGCTGAAGAACCGGGCGCAGCTGATGCCCGCGCGTGAGGACGTCGACCGGACGATCGGGGAGGTCGAGGCGGCGCGCGAGCGGCTGAAGGGCACGCTGGTCATCGACGCCGTCTTCCCGGACTACTACGCGAAATATCCCAAGCTCTGTAACGGCGGCTGGGGGACACGCACGCTGAGTGTGACGCCGGCCGGCAAGGCGCTGCCCTGCCACGCGGCCGAGACGATCGAGCATCTGGAATTCTGGTCGGTGAGGGACCATTCCCTCGCCGATATCTGGGCGTCGTCGCCGGCCTTCGAAGCCTATCGCGGCACTGCCTGGATGAAGGAGCCTTGCCGTTCCTGCGAGCGCCGGCATGTCGACTATGGCGGCTGCCGCTGCCAGGCGCTGGCGCTGACCGGCGACCCGGCGAACGCGGACCCCGCCTGCGTCAAATCCGATTTCCACGAACGGCTCGGCGAGATCGCCACGACCGAGGCCTCGACGGTTGCCGATCCCGGCGCGGCGACCTATCGCGGGTTTCGGAAAAGATGAGAGTCAGGCAGATCGCACTGCCCGCTCGTTACAATTGTCCGGACGAGTGCTCTCGGAGAAGTTGGGGAGAATTGTCGTCGCTATCGTTGGCCGGACCCATGCCGAAGCGCTCGATCGCCCGCTCGGTACCGAACAAGGCAAGGCGCTCAGCAAGGGTGGACGAAAAGATCGGATACCGCGCGAACACATGATCCTGGACATCTTTGTTGCGTGCCCCGAGCAGCATGAGTGGACAGCTCAGTCCGGGATAGGGACGCAGCTCGGACATCGGTTCTAACGAGCAGAAACGCTTATAGAACGCCGCGTGCTCGGGCCGAACGGTGGCGAGCATCCAATCGGACTCGAAATGCTCGGCCATCATACAGGCCAGCCTGATCACAGAGAATGGCAAGAGTGGCGTTGTTCGGGCCTCCGGGTCAATTACGAACCGGCTCGGATCGATCATCGTTTCGGCATTCCGCAGAAGCGGACTCAGAATATCGTGATAGGTGTCGTGCGCAGGACTTGTAGGGTTCTCTTTGGAAAGCAGATGAATGCGGATTGAGCCGGCAAGGTAGTCATTGATATGAGTTCCGAAGACAACAGCATTGGGGTCGAAATCATATTTATCGAAAAAGAACTGTCTTGAATTTTCTGATATTATTCCTTCCCTACGGTAGGATCGATAGCGCAATCGATATATATCATCCCGACTCTTTGTATTATTTGCGATATGATAATCGGTTATCGCAAGGATATCGGTATTATTGCTATCGGGGTCGCGGGATATTCGTCGCGAAAATCTGGACATTTGTTGCGCCTCTACAAATAGCAAAGGCAGTCTAGCTTAATTATTTGTCATTCACGATAGCGAAAATTGTAACGATGCAATAAATGTTTGGTAAGGGTTAACAAAGCGTTTGGAGGGCGCTCGCGGCTGCCGTGTTACTTTCCGATTGGAGGGAATGTCCCGGTCTCTGTTGAAACTCTGAAGTGGGCGGCGTTGCCCGCCTTGAGCCGTTAGGCTCGGGGTGCCGATTCCACTGAGGAGAGCAACGCCATGAAGAAAGAT
>NZ_JAZHLK010000021.1:0-74521 GCF_036549515.1 Aurantimonas sp. E1-2-R+4
GATTTCGAGAACCTGTCGCGCAACGCGCTCGCATTCCTCAAACTGGCGTCTATCCGCCTAATGCTGCGAAGGCTTTGTTCAAATTGAACAACTTTCCGGACCGACTCTAAGACGCGAAAGAGAGTTCTGGAATTGCGCATGAGGAGTCCGGAGTTGCTCCGACTCCACTAGGCGACCCAAATCACTGGCAACTGTCCCAGGCTATACGAATTCGTATAGTCGGCAGCGGCAGTTGGGGGCATGCGCCGGTTGTTGGGCTTGCCTGCCTAGGCTCAAGCCAAGCGAGATCATCCCAGGTCACCTCGACAACGTAGGTGTCACAACCTGCTGATATCGCTCAGCTGCTTTTCGCCCACCCTCTCAGAGGCGCCACCGATGGGGATTCCCAGATGCGGATCTGCGGCGTTTCGGCCGCCGCCAAGCAGCCGACTGCTCAGCCATGGAAATCTCCGCTCTCGGGCTGGACCGAAAGTTGGCGACGGCCGGCTCAAGTCAGGTGAGCGCCACTGACGACCCTTTGCAACCGCGCCGCCATGGGAACCGCGGGGTCTACGCGTTCGGCCTATTCAATCCTCTCAGGGGAAACAAAGTAACGTCTGCGACGTTTCCTCTCATCAAAGCAATCAGGGGAAATCGGCGTCCTGCCGGACCAAGGGAGATCGACATGGCGACCAACACCGGCGAAGGCTATCGCAAGGGCTCCGTTACCGGCCGCACGCAGATGGAGCGCAAGGACGGCACCCATCAAAAGCGCGACGAGCGAACCGGCGAGTTCATGGAGGTCAAGCAGTCGGAGGGAAAGTTCAAGGGCGTCGCCAAGGAGCCGGACGGCCGCGACACCGGGAATTCCTGACGCCGCCGGCATGATTTGTCGCCGGACTTGCTCCGGGGATCAGGAACGGAGATGGCTTCCGACGGGCGGACGCAAGTGTCGTCCTTGCAATGGGGCGCTATAACCGGCCTTGAGCGGTTTCGTGGTTCCAAGCCTCATCGCCGCCATGCCCGCCGCCCTTATTACGGCGGGCGGCAGCGGCTCGCAGGCGCCTAGAAGCGGGCGCGAATACCCGCCAGAACCCGGTGCGCGGCAACTTCCACCTCGAACGGCGCCGTGCCGGTTCCCGGAAAGGTCGGGAACGTGAATTCGAACTCGGCGTCCTGACCGTAAGTGAAGTCGTATTCGGCGATCAGGTCAAACCGTTCGGACAGCGCGATCGCCGCGCCAACGCCGATCCGACCTGCGAAAACGGTATCGGAATCGTCGGCCACACCGTTGAAGGTCGTGCTCGATGTAACGTTGTCGAGCGAAATGTGGACGGCACCGACCCCGGCCTTCACATAAGGGCGGAATACGCCGAACGGCCCGAACTCGTAGGCCGTCTCCGCAAAGACGTTATAGGCCTCGATATCGCCGTTCAAACTGTCGCGGAACGGCGCGAACACGCCCTGGTTCAGCGTTTCCGGCTCCATCCTCGCATAGGCCAATTCGACGCCGGCGCGCCAGTTGGGGGTCAGATAGATGCCCGCCTCCACCGCGATCGCATAGCCGGTGTCGTAATCGATCGTCCCGTCGATTCGCTCTACCCGGAAAGGGGTCGGCGCCGACGTGAAGTCGTTGTCACCAATGATCGGCCCGGCGCCGCCCTTCAGCCCGAGATAGAAGCTGTAGGTGGACGCCGGCTCGAAAACCGGCGTCGTGTCGGTTACCGTGACGACGTCCGCCGCATTGGCCCCCGACGCGATCAACGTGACCGTAGTCAAAGCGGCAAACAACTTCACACCCATTATCTATTCCCCTACCGGACAAGATTCCGCCGGACCGTAAGCGCGGCAGGCAAATCCACCAAGCCCGCTTCGCCGCCAAGTCCGACGTTCTCGGCAATTGTGGCGAGAGCGCCACAATTGCCGACGTGGGTCTGCTTTGCGTTCCGGGCGACAGCTGTCGTCCAGCCGACATCTCGTGATTGCTTTCCTTGCGGCCATCCGGCAGATTTTGAATTTATTCCGTTGCGGAAGGATGCCTCTGTGTCGATCCGCCTGCTATCGTCCCTCGCCCTGCTCCTCGCACTCGCTGCCCCCGCGGACGCCCGCTCAAAAGCGGCCGCCTTTCTCGTCAAGGAGCAGATCGCCAGCGCCTGCGAAGGCGGGCGCGGCTCGATCGACCCGGCCGACGTCATCGAACGCGATCTCGACGGCGACGGGCGCGACGATTTGATCATCGCCCATGACGCGGTCACCTGCACGAGCGGTGGCCAGTTCGGCCGCAGCGCATTCTGCGGCATGCAGGTCTGTTCGGTGAATTTCTACCTCCGCCGCGGGCCACTGCTGCAAATTTCCCATGAAATGCTCGGCGGCGGCGTCACGGTCGGCGGAGGTCCGGGTTCCAGCCATATCGATGGATGCTCATGGCGGCAGCCGGGGCGCTGTCCAATGGAACGGCCGTAGTTTCGCCTGAGGCTCCCTCGCCCCCGACGGCGCCGCTCCCCGAAAACAGAGCCTCCTCCCCGATCATTCCTTTCTCCGCCGTATTGTTGACAATCGACAATACGGCTTGATAGCAAAGGTGAGAATAGGATGCCGGTGAGGCACCGCGCCGGTGCGATCGAGCGCTCGGGCCATGCTGGCGACATCGCGCCACACCACGGCGCCGGCGCTTCCCACGAACGAAGGTTCTGCCATGGAACAGCGCACGCCCACCCACTTCACGCCGCAGAACGACCCTTCCGTCGGCGAAGGACTGACGGCCGAGGTCGCCGCCTTCGTTCTGGATACCGGCTTCGACGCCATTCCCTCGCAGGTCGTCGACCTTGCAAAGAAGTCGATCCTCGACGGGTTCGGCCTGGCGCTGTCGGGGTCGGTCGCGGCGTCCGGCCGTTATGTGCAGCGGCATCTCAGGGATGTCGCCGGCGCCGGTACGGCCAGTGTGATCGGCACCGCCATCAAGGTGCCGTCGCGCTTTGCCGCCTTCGCCAACGGGGTCGGCATTCACGCTGACGATTACGACGACACCCAGCTGGCCGTCGCCCATGATCGCGTCTATGGCCTGCTCACCCATCCGACCGCGCCGTGCCTGCCGGCCGCCTTCGCCGAGACCGAGACCCGGTCGCTGAGCGGGCGCGATCTGCTGTCGGCCTATCTCGTCGGGGTCGATGTCGAGTGCAAGATCGCCGAGGCGATCTCGCCCCGGCACTATCAGCACGGCTTTCACGCGACCGCCACCTGCGGAACCTTCGCCGCCGCCTCGGCCACCGGCAAGCTCAGGGGCTTCGACCAGGAAACGCTGCAGCGGGCGCTATCCATCGCCGGCAGCCAGAGCGCCGGCCTACGCGAGAATTTCGGCACGATGACCAAGCCCTTTCATGCCGGCCGCTCGTCGGAATCCGGCGTCGTCGCCTGCGATTTCGCCGAGATGGGATGGAGCGCGACGGACAAGATCCTCGAGGCCCCCCGCGGCTTCTTCCAGGCGCATGGCGGCGGCTACGATCTCAACGCCATTCGCGGCAAGCTCGGCGCGCCCTGGAGCTTCGCCGATCCGGGAATTTCGATCAAACCGCACCCCTCGGGCTCCCTCACCCATCCCGGCATGACCGAGATGCTGGCGCTGATCGCCGCGCACGGCATCAAGGCCGAGGACGTCGAACGGGTCGATGTTGGCACCAATCACAACATGCAGAACGCCCTCATTCACCGCCGTCCCCAAAACGAACTCCAGGCGAAGTTCTCGATGGAATTCTGCATGGCGATCCTGCTGCTCGACGGGCGGGCAAACCTGCCCGAATTCACCGACGAGACGGTGCTGCGCGATGATGTGCGGGCGATGATCGAACGGGTTCATTTCGCCGTGCATCCGGAGGCCGAAGCGGCCGGCTACGCCAAGATGACGACGCTCATCGACATCCACATGAAGGATGGGCGGACGATTTCCGGCCGGGCCGATTTCGGCAAAGGCTCGCCCGCCAACCCGATGAGCTACGACGAGGTAGCCGACAAATTCCGTGGCTGCGCCGAATTCGCCGGGTGGCCGAAGGACAAAAGCGACGCGATCATCGACCTCGTCGCAACCCTCGATACCGCAACAGGCGTCGACGGCCTAACGGCCGCTCTGGGCGCCTGACCGATCGGAGCGCACCGAAGGCAAAGGCGCGTCGAGCGCGGTACGTTCGACCTGCGCGATAATACCATCCGCAAACGTCTCAGCGGCCGGCGACCGGCCGCTGAGACAATGGTTTGAGCCCGTCTATCCCGACGGTAAATCAGACGACGGTCACCTTGAGATCGCCGATCCCGTCGATGTGGCCTTCGAGCACATCGCCGCGCTGTACCGCGCCGACGCCGGCCGGCGTGCCCGTCATGATGACGTCGCCGGGCGCCAGCCGGAACAGGCCGGACAGGTAGGAGATCGATTCCGCCACCTTCCAGATCATCTGGTTGAGGTCGCCGCTCTGGCGGGTTTCGCCATTGACCTTCAGCCAGATCGCGCCCGCATCCGGATGGCCGATAGCCGATGCCGGAACGACCTCGGAAACCGGCGCGGAGTCCTCGAATGCCTTACCGACTTCCCATGGCCGGCCCAACTTCTTGGCCACGCCCTGCAGGTCGCGCCGGGTCATGTCGAGACCGACTGCATAGCCATAGACGTGCGACAGCGCGTCCTCGACCGATATCTCCTCGCCGCCCTTGCCGAGACAGACGATGAGTTCGATCTCGTGATGCACGTCGGAGCTCTTGCCGGGATAGGGAAAGGTATCGCCAGTGGTCAGGTTGTCAGGATTTTTCTGGAAGAAGAATGGCTCTTCCTTGTTGGGGTCATGCCCCATCTCGATCGCATGGTCGGCGTAGTTGCGGCCGACGCAATAGACCCGCCGGACAGGAAACGTATCGGCGGAGCCGCGGACCGGAAGCGCCGGGATCGCGGCGGGCGTGAAGACGTGGGACATGGGCGATTTTCCTTGATTGAGGTGGATTGGGGTTAGCCGCGGCTGGCGGCATAGAAGTCGACGCGCCGCTCCAGCCAGGCGAGGCTTTCCGCCAGGATGAAGGCGAGCGCAAACAGGACCAGCAGCGCGGCCCAGAAATGCTCCATCAGGAAGCGCGAGCCGTAGAGCTTGAACAGCGCGCCGAAGCCGACGATCGAGACCAGGAGTTGACCGATGATGACGCCCTTGACGGCGCGGATCACGCCGAGACGAATGCCGGCGAGGATTTCCGGCAGCGCCGCCCAGATGTAGATGCGCCGGAACGCCTGCCAGCGGCTGGCGCCGAAGACATGCGCCATCTCGACGAGCGACGGCGAGATCGAGCGCACGCCTGCCCGCGAATCGAGGACGATGATCCAGATCGCGAACAAGACGACGGTGAGGATGATGGTCGTCTGGCCGAGACCGAACAGCACCATGATCACCGGCACCAGCGCGGTCAGCGGCGCCGACAGGAAGAGGTTGACCCAGGGCAGAAAGATCCGGTCGGCGATCACCGACCGGCCCATCAGGATGCCGAGCGGCACGCCGACCACGATCGCGATCACATTGCCGACGACGAAGGCATAGGCGGTCACGCCGAGCGCCGACATGAAGGTCCGGGTCGGCACGATCTCGACGAGTGTGACGAGGACGGCCGATAGCGGCGGCAGCAGAATGGTGACCTCGAGCTGGCCGACGATTTCCCACAGGATGGCCCAGAGGATGAGGGAGCCGACCATGGGGATGCGATGTCCGAAGATGATCATGCCGCGCCTCAGTCCAGATAGGTCTTGAGCGACTGCCAGATGGCGTCGACCGTATCGAGATAGACCGGATGCCGGCGGATCGCGTCGGCATCGCCGTCGCGATTGATGTCCGGCTCGATGATCTCGGCGATCCGGCCCGGCCGCGGCGACAACAGCACGATGCGATCGGAGACGTAGACCGCCTCCTCGATCGAATGGGTGACAAAGATGAAGGTCTTCTTCTCGTTAGCGACGAGGGTCAGTAGGTCTTCCTGGAACTTGCGGCGGTTCTGTTCATCGACCGCCGAGAACGGCTCGTCCATCATCAGGACGTCGGCGTCGACCGACAGCGCCCGGGCGAGACCGACCCGCTGGCGCATGCCGCCGGACAGCTCATGCGGATAGCGCTCCTCGAAGCCGCCGAGACCCACCTGGGCGATGTATTTGCGGGATATCTCCTCGCGCTCGGCCTTCGGCGTGCCGCGCAGTTCCAGCCCAAATGCGACGTTCCGCAGCACTGTCGCCCAGGGCATCAGCGCGAAATCCTGGAACACGAAGGCGCGCTCGGGTCCGGGTCCGGCGACCGGCTTGCCGTTGACCAGCACTTCGCCCGAGGTCGCCGGCAGCAGGCCGGCGATGATCTTCAAAAGCGTGGTTTTGCCGCAGCCGGACGGGCCGAGCAGCGAGGTCAACTGGCCGCGAGGAAAATCGACACTGACGTTTTCGAGCGCCTGCACGCCGCCCGGATAGAGTTTGCTGACATTGCGGACAGCGACGACGGAATCGGTGACAGGCGACGGAGCGGCGAAGGCAAGGGGAGCGATGGCGTTCACGAAATGGCTCGCTTCTCGGGTCTGAAGATCGTGACCTCGACGCGCTCGATCAGTTCGATGAACAGCACGGAAAACACGATGATGGACAGGATCGCGGCGTACATGCCGGGATAGTTCGCGATGGAGCGGTTGTAGGTGATCAGATCGCCGACCCCGGTTGGCGTGATCAGCAGTTCGGCGAGGATCGCGCCAATGAAGCCCGAAGCGGCACCGAGCCGAAGCCCGGCGAAGATTACAGGGCTGGCCGCCGGCAGGATGATCCGCGTGATCACCTTCCATCGCGGCGCGAGGAACGAGCGCCCCATCTCGACGAGCGATGCGGGGGTGTGGCGGACCGCGGCATAGGAGTTCAGCACGATCACCGGCATCGCCATGATGCAGACGACGATGGTCTTCGACGTCAATCCGATGCCGTAGGAAAACACGATCAGCGGGATGAGCGCGGCGAGCGGCGCCGCCTGCGCGACGATGAAGATCGGCGAGGCCACCCACTCGGCCTTGGAGTTGAGGCCCATGGCGACACCGATCGCAACGCCGAAGATGGCCGAAATGACAAGGCCGAGGATCAGCGGCTGCAGGGTGATCGAGAAGGCCACGATCAGCGAACCGTCGGCCAGCATCTCCCACAGCGCGGCCATCGTTTCGGTGAAGGTCGGAAATGCCGGGCTGATCGGCACGAGCCCGGCCCATTGCCAGGCGACGCAGAACACGATCACCGAAAGAATCCGCAGGGTCAGCGGATGAGTCAGGAACGTGAATGCCGCATTGGGCTGCCGGTCACGGAGGGCCGACGGCTGCCCGCCCATTCCAACGGGCAGGAACCGGGAGAGGCGGAGCCCGGCAGGCTCCGCCTCCATGTCGTGATGCTCAGCCACCGAGCTTCTGCTCCGCCCGCTGCAGCGGCCCCAGGTCCCAGAAATCCTCAACCTTCAGGCTGTCAGCGGGACCATCGAGCTGACCGGCCTTGGTGTAGAACTCGAAATCGGCCTTGGCCGTGTCCATGCCGCCCTTGGGGTCGAACAGGTCGTTTTCGACGCCCTCAGTATAGAACGGCGTGACCTCGTCGAGAATTTCCTGCGGCTGGTCGGAGAGCAGGTCGCGCTTGGCCCGCTCGGTTTCGATGATCGAGGGATCCTCGTTCATCTCCTTCCACAGGCCCAGCAACTCCTCGACGAGGAGGTCAGCCTGTTCCGGATTGTCAGTAAGCCATTCCTGCGACGCGAAGATCAATTCGTCGCTCGGCTTGGCGTCGAGGCCCGGCAGGACCTGGAACTTGTCGCCGGCCTTCGCCATCAGGATGTTCTTGTTGGCGAGATCGACGATGGTGGCGTTGATCGTACCGTTCATCATCGCGATGATGCGGTTTTCCGACCCGGGCACGTAATTGCGCTGGCCGAATTCGATCCCTTCCCGCTCGGCGATGATGTTGCCGATCGCCTCGGTGCCGGTGCCGCGCGCATGAAAGGTGAAGGGCTGGCCGTCGAGATCCTTCCAGCTCTTGTATTCATTCGACGCGACCGGGAAGAATACCAGCCGCGACATCTGGAAGACGGCGCGCAGCGGCACCTTGGCCTTCTGGATGATCGTGTAGGGCGTGCCGACGCCGATATCGGCCTGACCGCTGACCAGTGCCTGGATCGCCAACTCCTCCTCGGCGAAAGACGTCAGCTCGTAGTCGAGGCCCTTTTCCTTGGCCCGGTCGAGCGCAACGAGAAATGCCAGCGTTTCCACCGACACCACATCGCCGAGCGCGACGCGGACCTTTTCCTGGGCGCTGACCGCCGGAATGCCGAAACCGATCGTCGCGGCGACGACGCCTGCGGCGAGCGTGCCTGTCATCTTAGTCCAAATTCGCATTGTATCCTCCCAATTGGCTTGTTTTGGTTGCTGCCGATAATGTGCCGCACCGGCCACTGACGGGCCAATCCCTTGCCAATACCCGATTGGTTAAGGCATAAGGGCCGGATGATCAAGCTGAACCATGCTGACCAAATGCGGAATCTGACGAAAGCCGAGATCGCCGGGCCGGGCGACGTCGACCGGGACCGGATCGACCGCAATGGCGGCGAGAGCGCCCTGGTGCAGCTTCGCGCCTATCTCGCGCAGAAGGAGTTCGCGCTGAACACCCGGCTGCCGCCGGAGCGCGAACTGGCGGAAATGATCGGCGTGTCACGCGGCGACCTCCGCAAGGCGCTTGCGGTGCTGGAGGAACACGGCGAGCTCTGGCGCCATGTCGGCAAGGGCACCTTCGTCGGTGCGCGCCCGGTCGCCGAGCTGGCCTCCGTCGCGATGATCGCCGATCAGACCAGCCCCGCCGAAGTGATGCGGGCGCGCCTGGTGATCGAACCGGAACTGGCGCGCGAGGCGGCGTTGCACGCCACCATCGACGACATCCGGGCGCTGCGGCTCTGCGTTTCCAGCGCCCGCCAGGCAGAGACCTGGCGGCAATATGAAAACTGGGACAACCGGCTTCACCGCACCATCGCGGAGGCCGGCAAGAATGCCCTGCTTCTTGCGATTTTCGACACGATCAACGCCGTCCGGCGCACCGTCGTCTGGGGCCGGTTGCGAACCGAGCTGCCACAGCCGCCAGTCGATCACCACAGCTTCGAAGAACATGATCTGATCGTCGATGCGATCGAGGAGCGCAATCTCGGCGCCGCGGCCACGCGAATGCGTTTGCACCTCCAGCAGGTCCAGACCCATCTGATCGCCCGCCACCAGTCGGCGGCGGAATAGTTGCGAGAAGCGGCGAACTCCGAGGCGGATTTGTTCTGCACTGCGAAAACCAATCCGGCATTGGTTATGCCCCCCCCTGGAGAATTGTCTCGCGAGCAACAGCCGAAAAACACATCGTATCTGCTCCGATGACGGCGCCTACCCTCCCCCGCCGATGCTTCTGAGGACGGTCGACGACACCGGGGAACGCGGACCGTGCAGGAAAACCCAAGCCGGTGGCTCGCGAAACGGCAGGGCCGCGGCATGTCGCTCGGCCAACCGGGCATAGGCAAAGGCCTGCGCCATGGGGGCCGACAGAACCGATAATGTCGATCCTGGCCGGTCGACCACCGCGATGGGAAACGTCGCGACGATTCGCCGCCAATCCTGCCAGCGATGGAAGGAGGCGAGGCTATCTGCGCCCATGATCCAGACGAAGCGAATGCCCGGGCGTTTTCGACGCAAGAGCGCCAGCGTATCGGCGGTGTAACGGATGCGATGCGCCGCCTCGAAGGCGGTGACATCGTCGCGCGGTCCGCTGGCGAGCGCCTTGACGGTCCCCAGCCTTTCGCGGAGCGGGCGCAGATGGCCATTGTCCTTGAGCGGATTGCCGGGTGTAACCATCCACCAGATGCGATCAAGACGCAGTCGCCGCCGGGCGATCTCGGCGACCAGACGATGGCCCTGATGCGGCGGATTGAACGAGCCGCCGAACAACCCGACGACCATGCCTGGCTCTGTGTGGGGCATGGCGAGCGCCGCCGGATCGATACCGTCGGGCCAGCCGGCTTTCATGTCGGACTGCGTCACGTGCGGGTCTGGCCGGTCCCGCGGACGCGGTAGTTGAAGCTCGTCAGCTGCTCGACGCCGACCGGCCCGCGCGCATGCATCTTGCCGGTGGCGATGCCGATTTCCGCGCCCATGCCGAATTCGCCGCCATCGGCGAACTGGGTCGAGGCGTTGTGCAGGAGGATCGCGGAATCGATGCCGGCGAAGAACGTCGCCGCCACGGCCTCGTCGGCGGTGACGATCGCCTCGGTGTGGTGGGACGAATGCCGCTCGATGTGGGCGATCGCCCCGTCGACGCCGTCGACCAGTGCGACCGAGATGATTGCATCCAGATATTCGGTGTCGAAATCCTCCTCGCTCGCGGGCTCGGCGGTCGGATAGCGCTGACGCACCTCGTCGGTCGCCCGGATTTCGCAGCCCGCAGTCCGCAACGCCTCGAGGATCGGCAGGAGCTGGGTGCTCGCCGCCGCGCGGTCGACCAGCAGCGTTTCGGCCGACCCGCAGATGCCGGTGCGCCGCATCTTCGAATTGACGACGACATTGACGGCCATGTCGAGATCGGCGGCTGCGTCGACATAGACGTGACAGATACCTTCCAGATGGGCGAAGACCGGCACCCGCGCCTCGTCCTGGACGCGGGCGACGAGCGAACGCCCACCACGCGGCACGATGACGTCAATGGCACCGTCAAGGCCCTTCAGCATCGCACCGACGGCAGCCCGGTCGGTCGAGGGTACGATCTGGATCGCGTCCTCCGGCAGGCCGGCCTGGGCGAGCCCGGCGGCCAGCGCGGCATGGATCGCGGCCGAGGACCTGGCCGAGTCCGAACCGCCGCGCAGGATGACCGCATTGCCGGATTTCAGACACAGGGCTCCCGCGTCGGCGGTGACGTTCGGCCGGCTCTCATAGATGACGCCGACGACGCCGAGCGGTGTCCGCACCCGCTCGATCTGGAGACCGTTGGGCCGCTCCCACGCGGCGATGGTCGCACCGACGGGGTCCGGCAGCGCGGCGACGGCGCGGATACCGTCGGCGATCGCGCCGATGCGCGCCGCGTCCAGTGTCAGCCGGTCGATGAAGGACGCGGCCATGCCGCTTTGCTTCGCCCGCTCGATATCGGCACGGTTTTCAGCGAGGATCGTCTCTCCCGCTTGCAGGATCGCATCCGCCATCGCCTCCAGCGCGGCGTTCTTCGCCTCCGCCGGTGCCAGGGCAAGGCTCCGCGCGGCACGGCGCGCGCGCTGGCCGATCGCGGCCATCAGCGCCTCGATCGAGCCGGCCTCCGTTGCACTGTCGAGCATCTCCACCTCTCCGCTTTCCGTCCTGCTCACGCGATGCGCAGGGATTCATCGGCCGGTTCCGCCGCCGCTTCCATCACCAAATCGTCGCGATGGATCATCGCCGTGCGCCCCTCGTAGCCGAGCACTGCCGCCACCTCCGCCGACCGCAACCCGGCTATCCGCCGCGCGTCCACGGCATCGTAGGCGACAAGGCCGCGCGCGATCCTGCGGCCGTCAGGTCCGGTGACCGCTATCGTGTCGCCGCGCCGGAACTCGCCATCGACGGAAACGATTCCGGCCGGCAGCAGGCTCTTGCCGGCGCACAGCGCCTTGACCGCGCCAGCATCCACGACGAGCCCGCCAGCGGAGCCGAGATGCCCGGCGATCCAGCGCTTGCGCGCCGTAACCGGATTGCCTGCGGCGCGAAACAGCGTCGCGCGTTCGCCGCGCTCGATGGCGCTGAGCGGAAACAGCCGGTCTCCCGCCGTGATGATCATCGCGGCGCCCGATCCGGTGGCGATCTTGCCGGCATCGATCTTGGTCTTCATGCCGCCGCGCGACAGCTCCGACCCGGCCGCGCCCGCCATCGCCTCGATGTCCGGCGTAATCCGCTCGACCAACGGGATATGCCGCGCCGCCGGATCGAGGGCGGGCGGCGCCGTGTAAAGACCATCGACGTCGGAGAGGAGAATCAGCAGATCGGCGCCCATCATCGTCGCGACGCGGGCCGCCAGACGGTCATTGTCGCCATAGCGGATTTCGGATGTGGCGACGGTGTCGTTCTCGTTGATGACCGGCAGCGCGCCGAAGCCGAGCAATGTCGAGATCGTCGCGCGGGCGTTGAGATAGCGCCGGCGTTCCTCGGTGTCGCCGAGGGTCAGCAGGATCTGCCCGGTCTCGATGCCGTGGCGGCCGAGAATCTCCGAATAAGTCCGCGACAGGGCGATCTGCCCGACGGCCGCGGCCGCCTGGCTTTCCTCGAGCCGCAGCGGTCCGGCGGGCATCTTCAGGAGCTTGCGGCCGAGCGCGATGGCGCCGGAGGAGACGACGAGGATCTGACGCCCCTCGCCGCTCAGTCGGGCGATATCCTCGCCGAGCGATTCCAGCCAAGTCCGCTTCAACCCGCTTTGAGGATCAACCAGAAGCGAGGAGCCGATCTTGACGACGATGCGGGCGTAGCCATCGAGCAGGTCCGTCATCACTCCTCCCTGGCGGCCTGTGCCTCGGCGAAACGATCCGGCTCGTCCTCATCGGTAGCGGCGGCGAGGCTGGCGATGCGGCTCTTCATCTGGCGAAGCGCCTCGGTCATGCCCTCGCGGCTCACCGCCGACAGCGCCAGCGGAGGGGATTTGGTCACCGCCGCCAGCTCGGCGAGCTTTTCCGCCCGCGTCTCCTCGGTCAGGGTGTCGACCTTGGAGAGCGCCACGATCTCGGGCTTTTCCGCCAAGCCATGCTCATAGGCCTCCAACTCGTGCCGCACGGTCGTATAGGCGCCCGCGACGTCTTCCTCGGTGGCGGAGACCAGATGCAACAGGACGCTGGTGCGTTCGATATGGCCAAGGAAGCGATCGCCGATGCCGACGCCGTCATGAGCGCCCTCGATCAGGCCGGGAATGTCGGCGATGACGAACTCGGCGTCGTCGATCTTGGCGACGCCAAGGCCAGGATGCAGCGTCGTGAACGGATAGTCGGCAATCTTAGGCCGGGCACGCGTCACCGAAGCCAGGAAAGTGGACTTGCCGGCGTTGGGAAGCCCGACCAATCCCGCGTCGGCGATCAGCTTCAGCCGCAGCCAGATCGTCAGCTCCTCGCCCTCGAGACCCGGATTGGCGCGGCGCGGCGCCTGGTTCACCGAGGTCTTGAAATACGCGTTGCCAAAGCCGCCATTGCCGCCGGCAGCCAGACGATGGCGCTCGCCGATATAGGTCAGATCGCAGAGCAGGGTCTCGTTGTCCTCGGCGAAGACCTGGGTTCCCGCAGGCACTTTCAACGTCACGTCGGGGCTTTTGGCGCCGGTGCGGTTGCGGCCCATGCCGTGCCCGCCGGTCTTGGCCTTGAAATGCTGCTGGTAGCGATAGTCGATCAGGGTGTTCAGGCCGGCCACCGCCTCGATGACGATGTCGCCGCCCCTACCGCCGTCGCCGCCGTCCGGGCCGCCGAATTCGATGAACTTCTCGCGGCGGAACGAGACCGAGCCGGCACCGCCATCACCGGAGCGGATGTAGACCTTGGCCTGGTCGAGAAACTTCATGATGTGCGTTCTTTCGTCTTCTTTTGGTGGCCGCTAGTGGTCCGATTTCGACATTTGCATCCCGCTTGGAGCACCCTGGCAAGCAAATGTCGAAATCAAAGGACCACTAGCAATTTTATGACTCTCGTGGACTTTTCAAATTTGATATTTGATCTTGAGTCCGCCGCACATGGGTATCAAATGTCAAATTCAATCCACTAGTCCAGCTCGCCTGTCATAGCGGTCCGGGCCGCCGATGGAAACGACCCCGTGTTATCGGTTCAATATGGTGCGAGCGCAGCCCGGCTCTTGGCGAAGGTCACATCCGAGGTAGCGAGCGGAATCCCGAACTTCGAGACAATGACGTGGTTGGCGACCGTACCGTCGGGACGGCCGGTCATCTCGTGGCGAAAATGCAGAAGCGTGCCCCCGCCGCCGGGCGCATAGCCGTCATAGTCGAGGACCGCGCCATTCTTCGTCTGGACGCCGACCACCGGCATGGGCGGCGCGAGGTCTCCTGTCTTCAGCTCCGTGGCGACGGTTCCGCCATAAAGACCCGGCGCGGTGCGCACCAAATCCCAGCGCTGCAGACGCTTGCCATCGGCAAAGGCAAAGCGCTCGTCGAGCTGGAACCGGTCGCCCGTCTGCTTGCCGTCGAATTCGGCGGTGAAAGCCTCGGTGAAAACCAAGGCCGTCGTCACCGTGCCCTTCGAGACCGACTTGCCCGCGAAGAAATCCGGCAGCGACAGGCCGTTTGGATCGGGCTGTGGAAGACGGGGCGGCGCGGCGAACCAAGCCAGGCCCGCGAGCAAAATAACAGCGCCACCCGCAACGGCCGTCGGCCAAAGCCAACTCCGACGCCCGTGGAGCTTCCCGATCATTGCCGTCCCCATGCCTTGAGCGACGTCCAGCAGCTGCGATCCATCACGAAATGTTCGCTGGCGACCCGGCCCGATGACACCGATTCGATCATGCCGCTACCGCAGAAGTGGAAGCCGCATTTCCGGATCACCCTTCGGGACGCCTCGTTGACGACACGGCAGCTGACGTCGATGGCGTCGAGCCGCAGCCGCGTAAAGCCGTAGTCGATAACCGCCTGGGCGCCTTCGGTCGCGATGCCGCGTCCCCAATAGGCCCGGCCGACCCAATAGCCGAGTTCCGCCCGCCCTTTCCTGCCCGAGGGCTTCAATCCGCAACAACCGACGAACCGATCCTCCTCCTTCAGGCACAGGGCGAAGACGATCTCCGAGCCATGATCGGCGATAAAGGCGCGCGCGTCTGAAAGCCGGTACGGGTGCGGAATCCGCGCGAGCATCGCCGCGAGGTGGCGGTCATTGGCGAGATTGGCCAAGGGCTGTGCGTCTTTCATCGCCAAGGGCCGCAGCCGGAGCCGTCCTGATTCGACCGTGGCGCCGTCCCGTTCGGCGGTAAAATCCTCGGTCATCGCATCGTCCTTCCTCAGACGCGAAAAGGGGAGATGGCGGTCCATCTCCCCTTTTCGCTCTGAAGTCCGATGCGTTTCGGAAGGATCAGAGGGCCGGTTCGTTGGAACGCCGGCGCTCTGAAGCTCCGGTCACTCGGCGGCTTCTGCTTTCGGCAGTACGGCTACGTAGGTTCGCCCGTTCGCCTTGTGCTGGAACGCGACGTTGCCCTCGGCCTTGGCGAACAGCGTGTGATCCTTGCCGATGCCGACATTCGTGCCCGGATGCCAGCGCGTGCCGCGCTGCCGGATGAGAATGTTGCCTGGAATCACAGCTTCGCCGCCGAACTTCTTCACGCCAAGGCGTTTGGATTCGGAATCGCGACCGTTGCGGGAAGAACCGCCTGCTTTCTTATGTGCCATCGTCTGTCTCCTTGCCTGTCAGGCTACCGGATCGGGTTCGCGTGGAAAATTCCGACCCGAACCTATTTCTTCGCCAGCTCTTTAGCCTGCTCGCGCCAATCTTCGATCTGGGCGGCGCTGAACGGCATATGCTCGTCGATCCGCGCCACGTCCTTGTCGCTCAGCTTGGCGATCTGGGCAAAGGTGGTGATGCCCTGCTCGTTGAGCTGCTTCTCGGCGACCGGGCCGATGCCCTTGATCGTAGTCAGCTTGTCGGCATCGCCCTTCGGCGCGGTGAACAGGCTCGCCGGCGCCGATGCTGCCGCCTGCTTCGGCTCTGCCGCCTGCTTTGGCTCTACCGCCTTCTCGGCGGGCTTCGCCGGCTTCGCGGCTTTCCCGGCCGCCTTGGCCGGTTGTGCCTTTTCGTCCTCGACGGGCTTCGCGACCTTGACGGGCTTGGTCCGGGCCGCCGAGGTCATCGACGGCGCCTTGCCGTCGGTCAGGATTTCGGCGACGCGGATCAGCGTCAGATCCTGGCGATGGCCGCGCGAACGCTTGGAGTTCTGCCGCCGACGCTTCTTGAAGGAGATGACCTTCTTGCTGCGCGTCTGGCCGATGATCTCGGCGGTGACGGAGGCGCCCGCGACGAACGGCGCGCCGATGGTCGAGCCGACCATCAGCACTTCCTTGAAGGTCAGAAGATCGCCGGCCTCGCCGGGCAGACGCTCGATGGTGAACTGGTCTTCAGGGACAACGCGGTACTGCTTGCCACCGGTCTTAATGACTGCGAACATTTTATCTCCGTTCGTTCGATCGGCTCTCGCGCCGTAAAGGCCCGGGCCATCTTCTTGTCAGTCGGTTGCGAATAGGGCGAAAACAAACGGGCGCGGTCAAGCCACGCCCCAATTTGATGCCCGTCACTAGCGGGCCGGGTCCTCAAGGTCAAGTCAACTTTGGAGACCCGATGCCGATCGGTTGCTTGCCTCCCGCTCGCCGGATATGGGGTCGACGGTGGCAGTTATGAACCTGCCACCGTGGCACATGCGGCATTGTCGCAATCTGTCGTGCCGTGCGGAAAGCATGAGGACAGGACCCGATCATGGCGATACTCGTCACCGGCGGCGCCGGCTATATCGGCAGCCACATGGCCTGGGAACTCCTGGATCGCGGCGAGACGGTCGTCGTCCTCGACCGGTTGTCCACCGGCTTCGACTGGGCGGTGCCGCCCGAGGCGACGCTGGTGGTCGGCGATGTCGGCGATGCCGATCTCCTCGATCGCACCATCACGGGCCATGATGTCGATGCCATCATCCATTTTGCCGGCTCGATCATCGTGCCGGAATCCGTTGCCGATCCGCTCGGCTATTACGAAAACAACACGGTCAAGTCGCGCGCCCTGATCGCGGCAGCGATCCGGAACAACGTCAAGAATTTCATTTTTTCCTCGACCGCCGCGGTCTACGGCTCTCCCGCCGCGATCCCGGTCACCGAGGCGGCCGCGACGCTGCCAGAATCGCCTTATGGCTCGTCCAAGCTGATGACCGAGATGATGCTCCGGGACACGGCGTTTGCCCATGATTTCCGCTACACTGCGCTGCGCTACTTCAACGTGGCGGGCGCCGACCCGCTGGGACGCACCGGCGAATCGACCAGGGGCGCGACGCATCTGATCAAGGTCGCGTCCGAAACCGCCCTCGGCAGACGCGCCTTCCTCGAGCTCTACGGCACCGATTATCCGACCGCCGACGGCACCTGCGTGCGCGACTACATCCATGTCACCGACCTCGTCAAAGCCCACTACTTTGCGCTCGAACGGCTGCGCGGCGGCGGGTCCAGCCTGGTCGCCAATTGCGGCTACGGACGCGGCTATTCGGTTCTGGAGGTGCTGAACGCGGTCAAGGATGTCGTCGGCAAAGACTTCGATATCCGCATAAAGGGCCGCAGGCCCGGCGACCCCGCGGCCATCGTCGCCGACCCGTCCCTGGCCCGCCGGGAGCTCGGCTGGCGCGCCGAATACGACAATCTGCAGCAGATCGTCGGTCACGCCCTCGACTGGGAACGCGCCCTCGCCCGCCGCAATCATCGCTGATCGCGACCGGCGACGTCGCGCCGGCATGGGCGGCGGAAATCAGGTGTTGGCGCCCGGATTGCGATCGGGTCCGGCGCCGAGCCGCTTGCCGGGATTGATCGCTTCCAGCCAGCGCAGATAGGCCGCGTGGTCGTGACGCCCCATCTCCATCTCCTTGGCGAGTGCATGGAAGGCGTCGCGCGCCTTTTCGGTCAGCGGCAGGGTCAATCCCGCCTCCCGCGCCACTTCGAGAGCGTTCTCCAGATCCTTCAATTGCAGCTCAAGCGGACCGCCGGGAACCCAGTTGCGCTCGGTCATCCGCTCGCCGTGGAGGTCGAGGATGCGCGAGGTGGCAAAGCCGCCCATCAGCGCGTCACGCAGCGCCACAGGATCGCAGCCGCCTTCCTGGGCAAGCAGCATCGCCTCGGCGACGGCACCGATGGTGACGGCGACGATCGCCTGATTGGCGAGCTTGGCGACCTGGCCGGCGCCGTGGACGCCGACATGAGTCGGCCGCCCCATCGCCTTCAAAACCGGTTCCGCCTCGGCGAAGTCCTCCGCGCGGCCGCCGGCCATGATCGCGAGCGTCGCCTCGATCGCGCCCTTCTCGCCGCCCGACACCGGCGCATCGATATGACGCCGTCCGGCCTTCTCAACCGCGCCGGAGTGATCGCGCGCAACGCTCGGCTGGATCGAGGACATGTCGATGAACAGCGCGTTTGTCGGCGCCGCCTCGATCACACCGAGCTCGCCGAAATAGATTTCCGTCACGATCGGCGAATTGTCGACCATGGTGATGACGGCGTCGGCCTCGGCCACGGCCTCACGCGGATCGGCGGCGACGGTCGCGACATCGGCGAGCGCCTCGGCTTTCGCACGGGTCCGATTCCAGACGGTGACGCGGAAGCCGGCCCTGCCGATGTTCCGCGCCATCGGCGCACCCATGATGCCGGTGCCGATCAGCGTGATGTTGTCGAGGCCCATGGGCGGCTCCTTTAACAAGATGAAACGCGGCGCCAGGTGCTCGGTCGGCCGCGAAGAGAAAACAGAAGCTAAAGGCCCTTGGCCTCGCCGGCCGACAGGTTGCCGGACTGGCTGCGCAGGAGATCGAGCGCCTGCCGATCGGCGCGATCGCGATGCTCCTGGTGCAGGCGCCTGGTTTCGGCCTCGTCGCCGCTCAGAATCGCGGCGATGATCGCCCGGTGCTCGTCATCCGATTGCGTCGGGCGCGGGCGGAGCGGCATAATCGCCATACGGGCACGATATTGCTGATCCCAATATTGCCGAAGCGTCGCCTGCAGTCTGGCATTGCCGCAGAACGAGACGATCTCGGCATGAAAGATGTCGTCCAGCCGCGACCATTGCTCGATGTCGTCACGCTGCGTCGCGCGCTCCAACTGCCCCATGAGCGCGCGCAAGCGATCGGCTTCGGACTTTGACAGGCCGCGGCGGGCGGCCAATTGCGCGGCCTTGACCTCGAGGGTGGAAAAGACCTCGTAGATATCGGCCAGATCGTCGAGCGATTGGGCCTTCACGGTAATACCGTGGCGCGGCCGCACCGCGACGAGGCCCTCCTCCTCGAGCCGGATCAGCGCCTCACGGATCGGCGTGCGGCTGAGCGACAGAAGATTGGCCACCTCGGTCTCCAGCAGCGTGGTGCCGGGTGGCAGGCGGCCTTCGAGGATCCGGAACTTCAGTTCGTGATAGGCCCGCTCGCGCGCCGGCATCTTGCCGACGCCCTGGAGCGTCGGCCGTGGCCGCGAACCGCCAGGCGTGGTGACCGTGGCCGTCTTTCTGCGACCACTGTCGCTGGTGGTGTCCGGTTTGGTCAGTGCGAGCCTCCCTGCTTCCGACGCATCAACGTCCACGGTCCTCCGCTCACTCCTTTGAGCCCTTTGAGGTCCCGATGCCGTTCAATTCCGCCACAACGTCGGAGAGCATCGGCAGGTAATCATCGCCCCGACCGATAGCCTCGGCCGTCGCCAGACCGTTCTTCACGCTCGACGAGACATGCGAAGCGATGCCGCTCTCGTTGGCCATCGAGACGACGTAGCGCATGTCCTTATGGGCATTGCGCAAGGTGAACTTGTGGGCATCGCGGTCGCGCTCGACCACATACTGCATGAAGGTCCGGTAGAAGCCGCAATCCATCCGGCCGCCGCTAATGACGCCATGAAATGTCTTGGCGTCAATGCCATTCTTCGCCCCGATCGCCAGCGCTTCGGAATAAAGCGAGGCATAACCGAGCGAGAGAAAGTTGTTGAGCAGCTTCATCGTGTGGCCGGCGCCGGTCTCCCCGACGCGCACGACCTTGCCGGCCCAGCAGTCAAGGATGGGGCGCACGCGCTCGAAATCCTCGACCGAGGCGCCGACCATGGTGTCGAGCGTGCCTTCCCAGGCTTCCTTTGGCGTTCGCGACAGCGGCGCGTCGATCAGCGTCACGCCGGCTTCGCGGCAGCGCTCCGCCACGGCACGCGTGGAAACCGGATTGCTGGTGGAGCTGTCGATGATCGTCTTCGTCGCGCCCTTGGCGCCAAGAATCTCGCCAATGGTTGCCTCGACCTCGGGACTGCCCGGCAGGCACAGGAAGACGATGTCCGACTTTTCGGCAATGTCGGCGACGCTTGCCCCCTCCTCGGCTCCCCGCGATATAAGATCGTCGACCGGCTTGCGGTTGCGGTGGGCGAGAACCGTTAGGGGGTAGCCGCCTTCGAAGATATTCTTGGCCATGCCGTGGCCCATCAGGCCGACGCCGATGAAGCCGATGCGCGGACGATCCGTCATGGTGTGTTCCTCTTCCAGGGCAGGCCGGTCACTGGGCGCCTTGGCGGGCGGCCTCGTCGGTGATGTGGGCGCGAATGATCGTGGAGAAGTCGGTGTCGGCCACGAAACCGGCCTCGACGGCCCGGTCCGCCTTGAAGTCGCGCGGCCAGCCCGAGACGATCTTCTCGATGGTGGCGTCCGGCTCGCGCCGGATCCGGCCGGCCACCTCGTCGCCTGCCACCTCGCGCAACGCCGCGATCATCTCGCGGATGGTGATCGACAGTCCGGGCATCGTCAGCGAACGGCGATGCCCCAGGATTTCGGTGTCCATCGTAGCCGCATGGATGAGGAAGCCGACGGCCGCGGCCGGGCTCGCGACCCAATGGCGCACTTCGTCGTCGACCGGCAGGATGGCTTCGTGGCCGGCCAACGGTTCGCGGATGATGCCGGAGAAGAACCCCGATGCCGCCTTGTTCGGCTTGCCAGGACGCACCACGATCGTCGGCAGGCGGATGCCGACGCCGTCGACGAAACCCTTGCGGGTGTAGTCGGCCAGCAGCAACTCGCAAATCGCCTTCTGGGTGCCGTAGCTGGTCAGCGGCGCCTGCTGGAAGGTGTCGGAGATCTGATCCTCGAAGGGCGCGCCGAAGACGGCGATCGAGGAGGTGAAGACCAGACGGGGACGATAGGCGTCACCCTGCGCGCGGATCGCCTCCAGGAGATGATGCATCCCGTCGAGATTGATCCGGTAGCCTTTCTCGAAATCGGCCTCCGCCTCGCCCGATACGATCGCCGCCAGATGGAAGATCATTTCCGGCCGCTTGGCGACCAGCGCCGCGACCGTGGCGGAATCGGCGATGTCTCCCGCGCTCGATTCGATCGCTATGGTGCCGGACGCCTTGTCGAAGCTGGGCTCCACGACATCGAAGGCGTGGATCGCCTCGATCGGCTGGCCGGCGAAGTTGCCATCGGCGAGAAGCTTGTCGACGAGCCTCCGGCCGACCATGCCGCCGGCACCCAAAATCAGAATTCGCATTACTCAGTCTCCCTACGGACGGGTCAGAGCGACCAGCCGCCGTCGATCAGTTGGGTGGTGCCGGTGGTGAAGCGGCTTTCGTCCGAGGCGAGATAGACGGCGAGGTGAGCGATCTCCTCGGGGGTGCCGAGACGGCCCATTGGCTGGCGCTCGATGAACATCGTCTTGGCCTTCTCGGTGCCGCCGACGCTCTTGCCCAGATCCTCGATCCGGCCTTCCAGCGACGGCGATTCGATTGTGCCGGGGCAGATCGCGTTGCAGCGGATGCCGCTTTTGATGAAGTCGATCGCCACAGAGCGGGTGAGGCCGATCACCGCCGCCTTGGTCGCCATGTAGACGTAGCGGTTCGGCGCCGCTTTGATCGAGGACGCGGCCGAGGCCATGTTGATGATTGAGCCACCGCCGGCCTCGACCATGCGCGGCAACAGGCCTGAGATCGTGCGGTGCATCGCCTTGACGTTGAGGTCGAAGGAAAAGTCCCAGGCATCCTCGTCGCAATCGAGCACTGTGCCGTGATGGACGAAACCGGCGCAGTTGAACAGGATGTCCGGCGTGTCGACCCGCTTCAGATACGCGGCGACCGCATCGGAGTCGGTGACGTCCAGCGCCGCCGTATCGACGATGCCGAAGGACTTCAGCCCGTCCAGCTTCGCCGCGTCGCGGTCGGATGCGTAGACCTTGGCACCTGCCTCCAGAAACGCTTCGGCGACCTTGCGGCCAATTCCCTGTCCGGCGGCCGTACAGACGGCCACTTTGCCGTCGAGACGCTTCGTCATGCTCACTCCCTGCTCCTGTCCGCCTTCGGACGGTTAGTTCAATGATTGTCGCGTGGCACGCGAGCGCCGGTGCCGTCGACCCCGCCCTGGGCCAGGCGCCGATAGGAGACGGCCGGCTCGAGCACCATCCCGGTCTCCAACTGCGAGATCATGCCGCGCTGGATTTCCTGCCAGGGCGTCTGATGTGCCGGATAGGCATAGCCGCCGGCTTCGGCAAGAGCGGCGAAACGCGCCTGGAGCTCGTCGTCCGCAATGAGGATGTTGGCGCTGCCCTGTCCCATATCGATCCGCACGCGGTCACCGGTGACCAGCACCGCCAGTCCGCCGCCGGCCGCGGCCTCTGGCGAAGCGTTGAGGATCGAGGGGCTGCCGGACGTGCCCGACTGGCGCCCGTCGCCGACGCATGGCAGCGAATGGATGCCGCGCTTCAACAGATAGTCGGGCGCCCGCATGTTGACCACTTCGGCCCCGCCCGGATAGCCGATCGGACCGGCGCCACGCATGAACAAGATGCAATGTTCGTCGATGCCGAGCGCCGGGTCGTCGATCCGAGCGTGATAGTCCTCCGGGCCATCGAAGACCACCGCCCTACCCTCGAACGCCATCGGATCATCCGGGTTCGAAAGATAGCGGTCGCGGAATTCCGGCGAGATCACGGACAGCTTCATGATCGCCGAATCGAACAGATTGCCCTTGAGCACCCGGAAGCCGGCATGTTGCAGCAACGGCCGGTCGATCGGCCAGATGACATTCTCGTCCTCGATGACCGCGCCACGGCAATTGTCGCCGATCGTCCGGCCATTCACCGTCATCGCGTCCTCGGCGATCAGGCCCTTGCTCATCAACTGATTGACCACCGCGGGCACGCCCCCGGCATGGTAGTAGTCCTCGCCGAGATATTCGCCGGCCGGCTGAAGGTTGACCAGCAGCGGGATTTCCTCGCCATAGGTCTGCCAGTCGTCGATCGACAGTTCGACGCCGAGATGGCGCGCGAGGCCGTTCAAATGGATTGGCGCGTTGGTCGAGCCGCCAATGGCCGAGTTGACTCGGATTGCGTTGATGAAGGCGTCGCGCGTCATGATGTCGGTAGGTTTCAGATCCTCATGCACCATATCGACGATGCGCTTGCCGGTGAGATACGAAATCTCCTGCCGGTCGCGATAGGGCGCCGGGATCGCCGCCGAGCCCGGCAGTTGCATGCCGAGCACTTCGGCCAGCGAGTTCATCGTCGTCGCGGTACCCATGGTGTTGCAGTAGCCGGTGGAGGGCGCCGACGAGGCGACCAGCTTGACGAAACCGGCATAGTCGATCTCGCCGGCGGCCATCATCTCCCGCGCCTTCCAGACGATGGTGCCGGAACCGGTGCGCTCGCCGCGGAACCAGCCGTTGAGCATCGGACCGACCGACAGAGCGATCGCCGGAAGATTCACGGTCGCCGCCGCCATCAGGCAGGCGGGCGTGGTTTTGTCGCAGCCGATAGTGAGAACCACCCCGTCGAGCGGGTAGCCGTAGAGCACCTCGACCAGCCCGAGATAGGCCAGATTGCGGTCGAGCGCCGCGGTGGGACGCTTGCCGGTTTCCTGAATCGGATGAACCGGAAACTCGATGGCGATGCCGCCGGCCTCGCGAATGCCCTCGCGCACCCGCTTGGCGAGTTCGAGGTGATGCCGGTTGCAGGGGCTGAGATCCGAGCCGGTCTGGGCGATGCCGATGATCGGCTTGCCCGACTGCAGCTCTTCCTGGCTGAGGCCGAAATTAAGATAGCGTTCGAGATAAAGCGCCGTCATGTCCGGATTTGACGGATTGTCGAACCACGCGCGGGAGCGTAGCTGGCCGGCCTTGAGGTCGTTTGTCATCGGATCTCCGGATGCATCCCTGTCCGTAGCGGCCGTTTCTTCGCCGCCACGCGCCGCATAACGTATACATTAGTTCGCTCGGCATTCAAACTCTTATCCCGCCTTCCGGTGAGAGGCGAGAGCGAGCGGAACGGGCAACGGGAAAACCCGGTGTTCGGGTCAGTTACCGTTCGCGGCGATGAGATCGGTTACGGTCATCGGCGCCAGAGCCCGGCCGTGAGTGGCCGGCGCGGCAATACGATGAGACACCGCCACGGGCCTGGCGAAGCGCGGCTCCTCCGCGATGCGGATCAAACGCGGTTCCGCCTGCGCCGTCCGCGACGCCGGATTGCGAAACGGCGGATCGCCTATCCGGCGGGCATTTTTGCGCTTTTCGTAGAACACGTTGCCGCCCGCTTCGACCAGATAATGCATGTTGGTGTAGGGGAAGGTCATTCCGGCCGTGTGGAAGAACATCGCCTTGCTGACGCTTGGGTGACGTTCGCCCCTGAGCACGCGCGTGGCCATCTTGGCGGCGAGGTCGCGGCCCTTGTTCATCGGTTTGCTGAGAACGCCCGGCGCAAACTGGTTCTTCTGGCCGACGACCCCACAGACCGATTTCGGATAGAGGCCGCTCTGGAGCCGATTCATCACCACCGTGCCGACGGCCAGCATGCCGTCCGGGCTCGAGCGATTCGATTCGAAATACATCACCCGTGTCATGCATTCGTGCGCGGTCATCGGGCGCAGGCGCGGTCCGCTGGCGCAGGCTCCGAAAACAGTGAGCACCGCAAGAAGCATCGCGTTGCGGCGGAGAATCGTCGGTTTCGGCACAGCCATCGCAGGGTCTCGAGCGTCGGAACGTCTGTCACGTTCAAATGCGATCAGCCTGCGGAATAAGACTTAACGGGTGGTGCGCTCCCGCTCGACGAGCGCCGAAAAGGTCGAACACCGTTAAGGATCGACTAAAATTTTCAGGGAAACGGCCAGCCGGCCAAGCAGCGCCCGCGCGGCGCCGCGTAAACGCCAGCTTTCGCGCGTGGGCTCAGACGGCAGAATCCGCGCGGGCGTAAACGTCCGCGATGCGCACGATGTCGTCTTCGCCGGTGTAGCTGCCGACCTGAACCTCGATCAGCTTGAGGTCGATCTTGCCCGGATTGTGCAGACGGTGGACGCAGCCGATCGGCAGATAGGCCGCTTCGTTCTCGTGGAACAGCGAGACCGTGCCGTCGATCGTCACCTCGGCCGTGCCATGGACCACGACCCAATGTTCGGCGCGATGGTGGTGGCGCTGCAGGCTCAACAGCCCGCCGGGCTTGACGCAGATATGCTTGACCTGAAAGCGCTCGCCGATATCGATGCGCTGATACCAGCCCCATGGCCGGTAGATTCTCAGATGCTCGCTCGCCTCGCGCCGCCCGTCGCGCTTCATATCGGCGACCAGATCCTTGACGCGGCCGGCCTCGCTCTTGGCGGCGACCAAGACCGCGTCCTGCGTCGCCACGACGATCACGCCGTCGAGGCCGACCGCGGCCGTCAGCATGTCCTCGCTGCGGATAAAGCTGTTCGTCGTGTCGAGCACGGCGACAGGGCCTTCGAGACGATTGCCGTTGTCGTCCTTGGCCTTGAGATCGTGGATCGCGTCCCAGGCGCCGATGTCCGACCAGTCGAACGATGCCGCGAGCACCCCCGCCCGCTCGGTCTTCTCCATCAACGCATGATCGATCGAAATTCTCGGTGCGTTGGCAAATTCATTCGCATCGAGGCGAAGGAAATCGAGATCGCGTACCGCCCTTGCGACGGCTTTGCGCGCGGCGCTCAGAACCTCGGGGCAATGACGCTCCATCTCCTCCAGGATCGTGCCGATGGAAAAGATGAAATTGCCGCTGTTCCACAGATAGCCTTCGGCAACGTAGCGCTCCGCCACTTCGCGCACCGGCTTTTCCACGAATCTTGCAAGACCGTGCGCCCGCTCGCCGAGAATGTCGTCCGACCGCTCGATGTAGCCATAGGCGGTGGACGGGCAATCGGGCTCGATGCCGATGGTCATGATCGGCCCGCCGGCGGCGACCGTTGCGGCCAGCAGGCAGTCGTTTACGAAAGCGTCGGCGTTCTCGATGGCGTGATCGGCGGCGACGACAATGCAGATGCTGTCAGGTGCGCGATCGGCCGCGAGCACCGCTCCGACGGCCACGGCCGCGGCGGAATCGCGGCGTTCCGGCTCCAGGACGATATCCCCCGTTATTCCAAGGGTCGCCATCTGCTCGGCCACGATGAACCGGAATTCGTGGTTGGTGACGACGATCGGTTCGCCGAATGCCTCGTCCTTGAAGCGCAGAAGCGTGGCCTGGAAGGTCGACATTCCTTCATCGAGCAGTGCGATGAACTGCTTCGGCATGGAATCGCGCGATACCGGCCAGAGGCGTGTGCCCGCCCCGCCGGCCATGATGATCGGAACCAGAGGATGATCCTGCACGCCGCCAACGCCTCCCAAAGCTCGCCCCATCGCCTATCGGCCTTGCGTAGCCGATCGATCTGTCGCTGTCCATTTGCGCGGCACCACAAGCCCGATCGCCGGCCAGCTCCGCGGCTTCAAGAAGACGAACTCGCTTGCGCGCCAACTTCTGCCGGTTGAAACCATGACAATCTGGCGCACGTTACGAGCTGACTGTCTAAGAAAAATGAAACCGATGGGCGATAATGTCGGTATCAACCCTTCGCTATCAGGGACCACCGCGTGAGTACGAATTGTTCCAAGCAGACCGGGAGGACGAAGCCATGACACCTTCAAGTCCCGTCTTCCTGCTCATGGGGGTATCCGGGGCAGGGAAAAGCACGGTCGGACAAGCGCTCGCCCATCGTCTCAATGGCATCTTTCTCGATGCCAATGACTTTCATCTCGCCAAGCATATCAACGGCATGTCCTGCGGTATCCCGATCAACGATTTCATCCGGAAGGGCTGGCTGCGGCGCGTCTGCGGCGCCGTGGAGCGAACCCGCCTGGAGCAGCAACGGCCGGTCTTCCTGGCCTGCTCCGCGCTCAGGAAGAGCAATCGGGACTTCCTGCGCCGGGAGATCGATGCGCTATGCGTCATTCACCTGGCCGGCGCGCGCGGCCTGATCCATGACCGCATGCTGGCGCGCCGCGACCATTTCGCGCCCGCCGCATTGCTCGATAGTCAACTCCTCGATCTGGAAGCACCGATCCCGCTCGAGGAGGACGCTCATGTGATCGACGTTTCTCCGAGCCTCGATGACGTCGTTGCCGAGGTCCTCACGCTTGTGGAGACTGTTATGCAACGGACAGGTCGGAATCCGGGCGCCGTCCCCGCCTGAGTGCGCGACCCCGCCTTCTCGCCCCCGCCGGATGACGCGCGGGTCCTGTTCCGGCAATCAGGGTCGCGCTCCCGCCTCTACATCGTCGCGCCGATCTGCCAGGGCACGAACTCGTAATCCCCCAGCCCCTGCGCCTCGGATTTCGACGTCTCGCCGGAGGCGACCCGCAGCAGCATGTCGTAGATCTCGCGGCCGAGTTCCTCGATCGAGCGGCCTTCCGAGACGATCCGGCCAGCATCGACGTCCATGTCCTCGGTCATCCGCCGGTACATCTCGGTGTTGGTCGCGATCTTGATCGAGGGTGACGGCTTGAAGCCTGCCGCCGAGCCGCGGCCCGTCGTGAAGGCGACGAGGTTGCAGCCCGATGCGATCTGTCCGGTGACCGAGGCGGGATCGTAACCGGGCGAGTCCATGAACACGAAACCGCGCTCGCGGATCGGCTCGCCGTATTTGTAGACGCCCATCAGCGGCGTGGTCCCGCCCTTGGCGGCGGCGCCGAGCGACTTTTCCAGGATCGTGGTCAGGCCGCCCTTCTTGTTGCCGGGGCTGGGATTGTTGTCCATCGAGCCCTTGTTGCGGGCGGTATAGTCCTCCCACCACTCGATCAGCTTGACGAGTTTCTCACCGGTCTTCACGTCCTTCGCCCGGCGCGTCAAAAGGTGCTCGGCCCCGTAGATCTCCGGGGTTTCGGCGAGAACGCCGGTTCCGCCCTGCGCGACGAGGAGATCGCACGCATAGCCGAGCGCCGGGTTCGCCGTGATCCCCGACCAGGCGTCCGAACCGCCGCATTGCAACGCGACGGTCAACTCGGAGGCCGGGCACGGCTCGCGGCGAGCCTGATCGGCGATTGGTAGCATCGCCCGAACCTTCTCGACGCCCATTTCGATGGTGCGCCGTAGGCCGGCGACATCCTGGATGTTCATCGCCTGAAACATCGGTCCCTTTTCGATACCGTAGGCCTCAAGCAGCCAGTCGATCTGGTTGACCTCGCAGCCGAGTCCCACCATCAGGACGCCGGCCACATTGGGATGGCGGGCATAGCCCCACATCACCCGCTGCAGCGCGTCGAAACCTTCGCCATCGCCGCCCATGCCACAACCGGTGCCGTGTACGAACGCCGTGACCCCGTCGACATTCGGATAGGCGGCGAGTTCCTCCTGCCCGAACGCTTCGGCGATCTTGCGGGCCGCCGTCGCCGAGCAATTGACCGACGTCAGAATCGCGATGGTGTTGCGCGTGCCGACCCGCCCGTCGGCGCGGCGATAGCCCATGAAGCTGTCGCGTTTGTCCGACGCAACCGGGGCAACGGGGCGCAGATCGGTCGAAAATTCGTAGTCATGCGCAGTGCCGCGGAATTCGACATTCTGGGTGTGGACGTGAGCGCCCGCCGCGATCGGCTCGCCGGCGTAGCCGATCACCTGCGCATACTTTATGATCGGCTCGCCCTTGGGGATCGCCCGCGTGGCGATCTTGTGGCCGCGCGGGATCATCGTCAGCGTCCGGACGTCTTCCACCTCCGCGCCGGCTTCGAGCGCCCGCAGCGCCGTCACCACATTGTCGGAGGAGTCGAGGCGAACCGTATTGGTCGACATTGTCTGGTTGTCCCTGGAACCGAGGCCGCCGAAACACATGAGCATGACGGCGCCGTCGCGGTGGAAATTCGTCGATGGCGGCAAAGCGCGCGGCGCATTCATCCTAACGCAAAGAATGTTGCTCCGGCCATTGCACTAGAAGGCGCAGTGAATATGATGCCGCCGGGAGTCAGCGTATACATTAGGGAGGAATAATATGAAATATCTAAAGCAGTGCCTGGCCATGTCGGCGGCAATGGGCGTCGCTCTATCCGCGCAGGCGGCAGCGGCCGAGACCGTCCTCAAATTCGCGCATGTCTATGAAGAGAGCGAGCCTTATCACACTTGCGCCGTGGCCGCGTCGGACAAGCTGAAGGCCGCGACCGAAGACCGGTATTCGATCGAAGTGTTCCCGGCCTCCTCGCTCGGCAAGGAAGTCGACATCAACGAAGGCCTTGGGCTCGGAACGGTGGACATCATCTACACGGGCCAGCTCTTTGCCGGACGCGCCTACGGGCCGATCGCCATCGGCGGCGCACCGTTCATGTTCCGCGATTACGATCACTGGGACAAATACCGCAATTCCGACCTGTTCAAGGAACTCGCCGAGGGCTATCGAGAGGCGAGCGGCAATCATGTCGTCGCGACGACCTATTACGGCCAGCGGCACGTCACGTCGAACAAGCCGATCCTGAAGCCGGAAGACATGGCCGGCATGAAGATCCGCGTGCCGAACGCCCCGCTCTACATGATGTTTCCCAAGGCCGTCGGCGCCAACCCGACGCCGATCGCCTTCGCCGAGGTCTATCTCGCTCTGCAGCAGGGCACGGTCGACGGGCAGGAAAATCCGCTGCCGACCATCCAGGCGAAGAAGTTCTACGAGGTCCAGTCGAACATCAACCTGACCGGACACATCAACGACGCGCTGTTGACCATCGTCGGTGGCCCGACCTGGGACCAAATGGACGAGGCCGACCAGACCGCCCTCACCCAGGTTCTGACGGAAACCGCCGACTGCGCCACCGCGCAGGTGCGCGAGAAAGAAGCCGAGCTCGCGGCATGGTTCGAGGAGCAGGGTGTGACGGTCAACAAGGTCGACATCACGCCGTTCCGCGAAGCCACGATGAAGCTTCACAATGGCGAGGACGCCACCTGGGACCAGGAGACCTACGACAAGCTCCAGGCGATCAAGTAAGCCCTGACACTCAGGCAGCTATGTCGGGCGGCCCCGTTGCCGCCCGGCCTTTGTGCGATTCCCGGAGACCGTCATGGCATCCATGCCCACAGACAATGATCCGAGCCCGGCAATCCGGGCCGAAGCGCCGAGCCCGCTCACCGATCAGCCGATCGACCTGTCGGACATTCGCTGGAGCGACGGGCTGATCCTGTTCGTCTTCTGGCTGCTGGCCTTCGTCGTTTTTCTGCAGTTCTTCACGCGCTACGTGCTCAACGACTCCCTCGGCTGGACCGAAGAGATCGCCCGGTTCCTGCTGATCGCCGTGACCTTCATCGGCTCGGTCATGGCCGCGCGCAAGCAGAGCCATATCGCCGTCGAACTGATCTACCGCTACATGGCCCGACCGATCCGCTTCGCGTTGCAGATCTTCGTCGATTGCGTCAGCCTCGCCTTCTATGTGGCGATGGCCTGGTTCTGCACGCAGCTCGCCCAGAAAACCCAGCAGATGATGGTATCGATCGACGTGCCGAAATCGCTGGTCTATTGGGGTGTTTCCATCTGCTTCGGCTTCATGGCGATCTACGCGCTCGTGGCGCTGGTCGGTCATCTCAGAACCGGCACCAGCCGGCTGATCGATCCGGAGCGTTTCGCGCCGACGACAGCGGGTCTTTGAAGCCGGTGAACAAACCGCTTTCTCCTTTCATCCTCCCAGCGATCGCAGCCGGCACCTGCCGGCGATTTGGGGTCGCGCATCCTCGAACCGGTCCGTCCCGATGCTGCTGATCTCCCTCTTCGTCCTTGTGCTGGTCCTGATCATGGTGGGCGTGCCGGTGGCGATCGCGCTCGCCGGCTCCTCGGCGATGTTCATCCTGATCGAGGGACGCGTGCCCGACGTGGTGGTCATCCACCGCATGATCAACGGCGTCGATTCCTTTCCGCTGCTCGCCATCCCCTTCTTCATCTTGGCCGGCAATCTGATGAACACCTCCGGCATCACCGAGCGGATCTTCGATTTCGCCAAGGCCATCTTCGGCTGGATGCGCGGCGGCCTCGGCCACGTCAATGTCGGCGCCTCGGTGATCTTCGCGGGCATGTCGGGCGCGGCAGTCGCCGACGCCGGCGGCCTCGGCGCCATCGAGATCAAGGCAATGCGCGACGCCAATTACGATCCCGGCTTTGCCGTCGGCATTACCGCCGCCTCCTCGACGATCGGGCCGATCATCCCGCCGTCGCTGCCGATGGTCATCTACGGCGTCGTCGCCGGCGCCTCGATCGGCCAGCTCTTCGCCGCCGGTTTCGTGCCCGGCCTGCTGATGGCCGTGTCGCTGATGGTGATGATCGCGCTCTATGCGCGCTGGCGGAAATATCCGATCGACCAAGCCTTCAGTTTCACGGTCCTCTGGTCCACCTTCAAACGCGCCTTCCTGTCGCTACTGACCCCGCTGATCATCGTCGGCGGCATCCTGTCGGGCGCCTTCACGCCGACCGAGGCGGCGATCGCCGCCTGTGCCTGGGCGATGATCCTCGGCCTGTTTGTCTACCGGACGCTGACGCTGAAACGCTTCCTGCGGGTCTCCTTCGACACGATCGAGACGACGTCGGTGGTGCTGTTCATTGTCGCCGCCGCGTCGATCTTCGCCTGGATTCTCACCTCGAACCGGGCGCCGGAGCAGTTTGCCGCGTTGATCCTGACGATCTCCGACAATCCGTGGATCGTGCTGCTGCTGATCAACCTGATCCTGCTTGTCGTCGGCTGTTTCCTGGAGACGGTGGCGGCGATCACTATCCTGACGCCGGTGCTCTTGCCGATCGCCATCAAGATGGGCATCGACCCAGTGCATTTCGGCGTAATCATGGTGCTCAATCTGATGATCGGGCTGCTGACGCCGCCGATCGGCATGGTTCTCTATGTGCTGTCACGGGTTTCCGGCGTTCCGTTCGAGCGTTGCGTGACCGCGACCGCACCCTTTCTCATACCGCTGTTCGCCGTCTTGCTTCTGATCACTTTCGTGCCGGCGCTGACCATGTGGCTGCCGACGCTGATCTATCGCTGACGATCTGTAGCGCTGGCCGTTCGCACCGCCAGACGGCGCGGACGGTATCGATGAAGGCCTGGGCGATGTCGCTGGTGCGCCGGTTCTTCGGTGAGAGCAGTTCGAAGGCGCAAACATAACCGATCTCGGCCGGGCGGACGGGACGCAGTTCGCCGGCCTCGACCTCCTGGCGGACATAGTGATCCGGCAACAGGCCGATGAAGCGGCCGGAGCGGATCAGGATCAGCTGCGGCTCGATCTGATACACTGTCGCCTCGACTCGCCAGTCGATCTGCCGCAATGAGTCCTCGTCACGCCAATAGCCCCGATGCACGAACGGCAGAGCGGCGAGCCGCGCGTCAGTCAGTTCGGCGTCCGGCGTGCCGAAATCGGGATGGCTTCGGCCGCAATAGAGGCTGTGCCGCTCCTCGTAGAGGCGATCGTACTCGATCCCCTCGAGGCGGCTGCGATAACTACCGATGGCGCAATGGTAGAGTCCGTCGGCCACCTTCTGCTGCATGTCCTGCGGCCGCTCCTGGACCAGAACGAGTTTCACCTGCGGCGCCACGCGGCCGAATTCGGCGACCACGTCGGCGAGGCGGTTGGCCGGGTCGCTGGCGATGGCGTCGAGGATGCCGATGCGCAGTTCGCCCTTCAGCTCGCCCCGCACCGAGGCAACGTCGGCGGTGAAATCCTGTAGGGCCTTTTCGAGCAGTCGCGCGGACTCATAGGCGGCGCGCCCCTTTTCCGTTAGTCGAAAGCCGCCACGGCCGCGTTGGCAGAGCGTGAAGCCGAGCCGTTGCTCGAGCGCCGTCATGTGGTTGCTGATGGTCGACTGGCTGATGTTCAGCTCGGTCTCTGCCGCCGCGAAACCGCCATTGCGGACGACCGCGTCGAAGACCTTGAGCAATCGCAGGTCACTCCCAGAAACACGCATACCCACCCGTCTCACATTGATTTTTACCAATGTCAGGATTGATAGTGCGTTATGTCATGGCACGCCCAGCCCCCTTCAAATGTCCGGGGAGAAGGCGAAGGGCCATAGTGAGCAAACTATGGGCAACCGGGGGAGGATCCGACGCTGGCTGAGCATGAAGACGGTTTCGCGTCGCCACGATTGAATCCGCTGCTTGCCGCCGTTACCGCGCCACCGATCGCGCGGGCCGGCCGTTGGATCGAATCCTACGACGGCGCCCATGGCGCCATGATCGATTGCAGCCAGGCGGTTCCCGATCACGCGCCACCGGCCGAATTCGCCGACCGCCTCGCCGTCGCGGCCGCTTCCCCAACGGCGGCACGCTACGGCGACATCCTCGGCGACCAAGCATTACGAGCGGCCTATGCCGTACATGTCTCGCGCCTTTACGACAGCGAGATAGCCGCATCCCGCATTGCCATCACCGCCGGCTGCAACCAGGCCTTCTTCGCGGCGATGCTGGGCGTCGCCCAGGCCGGCGATGCCGTGATCCTGCCGGCGCCCTGGTACTTCAATCACAAGATGACGCTGGAGATGCTCGGCATCGAGGCACGCGCGCTGCCGTTGCAAGCGGAAACCGGCTTTCTGCCATGCCCAAACGAGGTCGAGGCGCTGATCGACGGCCGCTGCCGCGCCCTCGTTCTCGTCTCCCCCAACAATCCGGCCGGCGCGGTCTATCCGCCCGAGCTGTTGACCGAACTGTTGGGCGTCTGCGTCCGCCGTGGACTCACGCTGGTGCTCGACGAGACCTATCGCGATTTCCTGGCGCCCGAGACCGGCGCGCCGCATCGCCTGTTCGACAGGACCGCCGCGCGCGAGCATCTCGTCAGCCTCTATTCCTTCTCCAAATCCTACGCGATTCCCGGTCACCGGGTCGGTGCGATGATCGCCGGACCCAGCTTCATCGACCAGATGGAAAAGGTCATCGACTGCGTGCAGATCTGCGCGCCACGGCCGGCGCAAGCGGCCCTGCCCTGGGCAATCCCCGCGCTCGCCGGCTGGCGGGACGACAACCGCCACGAGATCGCGAAACGTGCTGATGTTTTCCGGGCCGAGATCGGCCGGCTCGATGGCTGGACGCTCGAACAGATCGGCGCCTATTTCGCCTATGTCCGGCATCCCTATCGCGGCCTGTCGGCGGAATCGGTCGCCGAGGCGCTGATGCGTAATCTCGGCGTGCTGGTGCTGCCGGGCAGCTTCTTCGGCCCTTCCCAGGAAGACCATCTGCGGATTGCCTTCGCCAATGTCCCGGTGGACCGGATCCGCGAATTGGCGCGCCGGCTGGCGCTCGGTCTTGCCGGGGGCTTGCGGGCGGACGACCCAACCCATGCGACGAGGACAGCCCATGGATAGCGAAAAACTCGACGCGCTGCGCCAGCGCTTTGCCGGCGATAACGAGCGGACGATCCACGACGCCGGCTTCGCGGCCGTCGCGGCCAAGTTGTTCGACCCGAAAGGCACGCGCGTCGCGCCCTATGCCGGCCTGCCGACGCTGCTCGACATGCCGTTCCGCGCCGTCAACTGGTCGGCACCGGATCTTGCCGGCCTCGACGTCGCGTTGATCGGCGTGCCGATGGATCTCGGCGTCACCAACCGCAACGGCAGCCGGTTCGGCCCACGGGCAATGCGCGCGATGGAGCGGGTCGGCCCCTACAATCATGTGCTGAAGACGATGCCTGGCGCCGACCTCACTGTGGCGGATATCGGCGACGTGCCGTTCCGCAGCCGTTTCGATCTCGCGACATCGCACGCGGATATCGAGCGAACCATCGCCGCGATCGTCGCCGCCGGCGCCATCCCGCTCTCCGTCGGCGGCGACCATTCGATCACCCTACCGATCCTGCGCGCCATCGGCGGCGACCGGCCGGTCGGCATGATCCATATCGACGCCCATTGCGACACCTCGGGGCCGTTCGACGGCTGCAAGTTCCACCATGGCGGCCCGTTCCGGCAGGCCGTCCTGGAGGGCGTACTCGACCCCGAACGCACCATCCAGATCGGCATCAGGGGCTCGTCGGAATATCTGTGGGAGTTCTCCTTCGAGTCCGGCATGACCGTCATCCACGCCGAGGAGATCCCCGCGATGGGCATCGATGCCGTGATCGCCAAGGCGCGCGCGGTCGCCGGCGACGGACCGGTCTATGTCTCCTTCGACATCGACAGTCTCGACCCCGCTTTCGCGCCGGGAACCGGAACGCCGGAGATCGGCGGACTGACCACCGGCGAGGCGCAGGCGATCCTGCGCGGTCTCGCCGGGATCGACATGGTCGGCGGCGACGTGGTCGAGGTCGCGCCGCAATATGACGCGACGACCAACACCGCCCATGCCGGGGCGCAGATGCTGTTCGAGCTTCTGAGCCTCGCGCCCTTTAACCCCGGTCGCCGCTTCATCACGACTGGCAGAACCAACCAAGGAGACAGAACATGACGACGCGATCCCCGTTCCTCATCAACCGTCGCACGCTCCTCGCCGGAGCGACGATGGCCGGCGCGAGTCTGGCCATGCCCTCCATTCTTCGGGCGCAGGACAAGTCCTTGAAGATCGGCGTTTACGGCGGTTACTTCAAAGATTCCTTCGACAAGAACATTTTCCCGGCCTTCACCGAAAAGACCGGCATCACGGTCGAGAGCATCGCCGAGCCGACCGGCGAAGCCTGGCTCGTCCAGCTCGAACAGGCGGCGCGCGCCGGCGCAGCCCCCGCCGACGTCTCGATGATGTCCCAGGTGTCGATGCGCAAGGGACTGTCGACCGAGCTGTGGGCGCCCCTCGACACCGCCAAGATCACCAACGCCGGCGACGTTCTGCCGCCTTTCATCGTCGAATATCCGGACGGCCAAGTCGCCGGCATCGGCGCGGTGGCCTGGTACATCACGCTCGTCACCAACACCGAGTCCTATCCGGATGCGCCGGAAAGCTGGGAGGCGTTCTGGGATCCGGCCAACAAGGAAAAGCTCGGCCTGCTCGCGCTGGTCTCCAACTCCTTCCTCCTGGAGGTGACGGCGAAGACGTTCTCTGGCGGCACCGACATCCTCGACACCGAGGACGGCATCCTGAAGGTCATGGACAAGCTCGCCGAGCTGAAGCCGAACGTGCAGCTCTGGTACCGCGACGAGGCGCAGTTCGAGCAGGCGCTGAAGTCGGGCGAAATCCCGATGGGCCAGTATTATCACGACGTCACCGGCCTTGCCGCCGCCGACGGATTCCCGGTCCGCTCCACCTTCCCGAAAGAGGGCGGCATCTCCGATTCCGGCTGCTGGGCGGTGACCAAGGCGTCCGAGAAACTCGATCTCGCCCATGAGTTCATCGACTACATGACGCAGCCGGACATCCAGGCGTTGCTCGCACGCAAGGTCGGCACCGCCCCGGTGATCAAGCGGGAATTGCTCGACCTGTCCGACGAGGAGTTTTCGGCGGTCTCCTCCGAGATCGATCCGATCGTGCCGCGCTACGATCTCTATGTCGACAAGGCCGACTGGCTGAACCAGAAATGGACCGAGCTGATCGTCGGCTGAGCCCCTCGCCCTCGCGAAACCGGCCGGTCGTCCTGGTGACGACCGGCCTTAATCACCGGACACCAGCGATGAGCGGCCTCGAACTCGTCAACGTCACCAAGCGCTATGGCTCCATCGTCGCGGTCGACGACGCCATGCTGAACGTGCCCGCCGGCAGCTTCGTCTGCCTGCTCGGCCCGTCCGGCTGCGGCAAGACCACGCTGATGCGCATCGTCGCCGGACTGGAAACGCCGAGTGCCGGCGACGTGCGCTTTGACGGCGAGGCGATCGGGGATCGCCCCGTGCACAAGCGCGACTTCGGCATGGTGTTCCAGTCGCTGGCGCTGTTTCCGCATCTGACCGTCGGCGAGAATATCGCCTACCCGCTGAAGATCCGCCGCCGGGGCAAGGCGGAACGCGAGGCCCGGGTCGCCGAACTGCTCGACATGGTGCGGCTTCCAGGCGTCGCCGACCGGGCGGTGTCACAGCTCTCCGGAGGCCAGCGCCAGCGCGTGGCGATCGCCCGCGCGCTCGCGGTGTCGCCGAAGCTGTTCCTGCTCGACGAGCCCTTGTCGGCGCTCGACGCCAAGCTGCGTGAGGCGATGCAGGTGGAGTTGCGCCAGCTGCAGCAACGCCTCGGCGTCACCACCATCGTCGTCACCCACGACCAGCGCGAGGCGATGACCATGGCCGACGAGATCGTCGTCATGAAAGGCGGGCGCATCCTGCAGATGGACCGGCCGATCGACATCTACCGCCGACCGGTCGACCCCTTCGTCGCCGATTTCCTCGGCCAGACCAACCTTCTGAGCGCTTCGGCCGAGGCCGGGACGGTGCATGTCGCCGGCGCCCCGATCCCCGGCCTCGCGCTGCCGGACGGCCGGCGCACGGCGGAAATCTCCGTGCGGCCCGAAGACGTCTCGGTGCGGCCCCAAGGCGAGGCGCCGATCGCGGCGAGCGTCGAGTTCATCCGCGACATGGGCTCGGCGGTGGAAGTTTATCTGACCACCGCCGCCGGCCGGATCATCGCACAAAGGCCCGCCGGCAGCGACGGGCTTGCGGTCGGCGACAAGGTCTCGCTCAGCCTCGATCCGGAATCCGTCGTCGTCTTTCCCGAAGGCGGGCGCGCGTGAGCGGGGCGACGACCGCGGGTAAACGCGCGCGCGATCAACTGCCGCTGATCTTCCCGGCGCTGATGCTGTTCGCCTTTTTCGTCGTGCCCTTCGGGCTAATGATCGCGGTGTCGTTTTTCGAGCGGGTCCAGGGCGGCTTTTACGTGCCCGTCTTCACCACCGCGAACTACGCCCGCTTCCTCAGCCTGTTCTTCGGCGAAATCCTGCTGTTCTCGCTCGCCCTGTCGGCGATGGTCTCGGCGATCTGCCTGACCGTCGGCGCCCCGTTCACCTATCTTCTGACCAAGCTGTCCCGACGCCGCCAGGTGTCGTGGCTGGTGGCGATGCTCGCCGTCCTGTCGCTTTCGGAGGTGATCATCGGTTTTGCCTGGTCGACGCTGCTCAGCCGCACGGCGGGCGTTTCCAACCTGCTCGCGGCAATCGGGCTGATGGATGGACCGGACGCCTGGAGCCCGAGTTTCGGCGCCGTCCTCGCCGGCATGGTCTATCAGGCGCTGCCCTATGCGGTGCTCGTACTCTACCCGTCCTTCTCCCGGCTCGATCCCTCGCTCGCCGAAGCCGCGCGCACCCTTGGCGCGTCGCCGGTCCGTTCGTTCCTGACGGTCATATTGCCGGCGATGCGCACGACGCTGATCGCGACCTTCATTATCGTCTTCGTCTTCGCCCTCGGTGCCTATCTGCTGCCGCAGCTGCTCGGCCGGCCGCAGCACTGGACGCTGTCAGTGCTGATCACCGATCAGGCGATCTATCAGTCGAACATGCCCTTCGCCGCGGCGATGGCCGTGTTCCTCGTCATCGCGAGCCTCTTGCTCGTGCTGCTGACCACCGTGCTCGGCCAAAAGGGGAAACCGGCATGAGCGAACGAGTCGTCACCCGGCTTTTCCTCTTCCTCGTCGCGCTGTTCCTCGCCGGCCCGCTGGTCGTCATCGCCGGTGTGTCGGTCAACGAAAAGCGCAGCCTGACCTTTCCGCCCGAGGGCTTCTCGTTTCACTGGTACGCCCAGATCTTCACCGATGCCGGCTGGCGCGGCGCACTGACGACCTCGGTGCTGATCGCGCTCGGCGCCGCGACGCTCTCCGTCCTGATCGCCTTGCCGATCGCCTATGTGCTGTGGAAGCGCGTCAGCATGGTCGGCCGGCTGATCCAGACCCTCGGCATCTCGCCCTTCGTGCTGCCGCCGGTGATCACCGCGCTTGGCGCGCTGAGCTTCTGGGCGACGGTCGGCTCCTACGGCGCCTGGTACAGCGTCGTCATCTCCCACGCGATCTTCTTCACCAGCCTGCCGCTGGTGACGCTGTCGCTGGGATTTTCGACCATCGACCGGGAGGTGACCGAGGCGGCACGCACCATGGGCGCCGACGAGCGCATCATCCTGTCGACGATCGTGCTGCCGATGATCGCGCCCTACATCGTCTCCGGTTTCGCCTTCGCCTTCGTCCTGTCGCTGAACGAATATATCGTCGCCTACATGACCGTGGGCTTCACGATGGAGACGGTGCCGATCAAGATCTTCAACGCGCTGCGCTATGGCTACACGCCGACTATGGCCAGCGTCTCGATCCTGTTCGTCGGGGTCGCGGTGGCGGTCTTCGGCCTCGTCGCGCGCTTCGGTGATCTGCCGCGATTGCTCGGCGCCTGGAGCGCGGGCGACGAGACATGAAGGTCGCGGCATTCCAACTCGCGGCGAGCGACGAGACATCCTCGGCCCGGCTTGCGGCGATCGCGGACCATGTCGCCGACGCGAAACGCGCGGGCGCGACGCTGGCGGTGTTTCCCGAACTCGCCATCCCCGGTTACGGCGCCAGCGAAGCGATCGAGAATGAAGCCAGAGAGCGCGGCGACGAACAGCTGACGGCCCTCGCCCTTCTTGCTGATCGAAGCGGCGTCACCATCGCCGCCGGCATCGCGCTGGAACGCCAAGGTTCGATCGTCAACGCCGCCGCACTGCTCAGACCCGGTGAGAAACCCGTCGCCTACGCCAAGCGGCAACTCTATGGCACTTATGAAAAGGCGCTGTTTCGCGCTGGCGACATCCCTCCCCCTGTCGTCGAACTCGGCGGGCTGAAGGCCGGCCTGCTGATCTGTTTCGACGTCGAGTTTCCCGAGCATGTCCGCGATCTCGCCAGGCGCGGCGCCGACATCGTGCTGGTGCCGACGGCGCTGCCGCGGAGCCCGGCGGCGCGCTTCATCGCGCGGAACGTGATCCCGGTTCGCGCTTTCGAGAACCAGGTCTTCGTCGTCTATGCCGATTGGTGCGGCGCGGACGCCCGCTTCGCCTATCAGGGCCTGTCCTCGATCGCGGCGCCGGACGGCAGCCGCCTCGCCGCTGCAAGCGAGAGCGAGCCGGCGATGCTCCTCGCCGACATCGATCCCGGCGCCTTCAGCGCCAGCAAAGAGCAAAATCCTTATCTCGACGAGTTGCGGGCGGATTGAGACAAAGGCCGCGCGCACCTACCAGGCGCAGATCTTCGTCTCCGTCTCGGCATTAGCCCAGCAAGCGGGATCGTCCCGCTCGCGCACATAGGTTCCGGCAAGCGAAATGTTGCGATTGCCCAGATTGACGAAACCGGAGGCGTAGCCGGGGCTGTCGACGAGGAGGATATAGGTGACCCCCGGTCCCTCGATGGTGAAGCTTCCGGCCGCGTCCGTCATCTCAAAATCGCAGTCGAAATAGCCGTCGTCGCTGGCGAAGCACTTCGCCGGCTTGGCCTCGGCACCCGTAGCGAAAACGACGAGGGCGAGCGCCGCAAGGCCGCCCGCCCTTTTCAATGCCTTATTCGACACCATGACCGCCTCCCAGCGAACCGGCCACGTCATGTGGCCGTATCGTGCGAGATTAGCACGGCGCGCGTGCCGCAGGGAGAGGCTTGCAAGCAAATGCGCGCCTCTCGCGACGGCCGAAACAGGCCGCCGTTCCCTTGCGATCTAGCGCGTCAGGCGCTTGTAGGTCGGGCGTTTGGGGTTGACCGATTCCGGGCCGAGGCGGCGGATCTTGTCCTGCTCGTAATCCTCGAAATTGCCCTCGAACCATTCAACGTGGCTGTCCCCCTCGAAGGCGAGGATGTGCGTCGCCAGCCGATCAAGGAACATGCGATCATGGCTGATCACCACGGCACAGCCGGCATATTCCTCCAGCGCGTCCTCGAGCGCGGTCAGCGTCTCGGTGTCGAGATCGTTGGTCGGCTCATCGAGCAGGATGACGTTGGCGCCGGATTTGAGCATCTTGGCGAGATGCACCCGGTTGCGCTGGCCGCCCGAGAGGGTGCCGACCTTCTGCTGCTGGTCGCTGCCCTTGAAGTTGAAGTTACCGACATAGGCCCGCGAGTTCATCTCGTATTTGCCGAGCTTCATGATGTCGACGCCGCCCGACACCTCTTCCCAGACCGTCTTGTTCGGTGCGAGATCGTCGCGGCTCTGATCGACATAACCGAGGTCCACCGTTTCGCCGACATCGACCTTGCCGCTGTCGGGCTGTTCCTGGCCGGTGATCATCTTGAACAAGGTCGACTTGCCGGCGCCGTTCGGGCCGATGATGCCGACGATGCCGCCGGCCGGCAGCTTGAACGACAGGTCTTCGATCAGCACCCGGTCGCCATAGCTCTTGGTCAGGTTCTCGACCTCGATCACCCGGTTGCCGAGCCGCTCGCCGGTCGGGATGACGATCCTGCCGTCGGCCGGCTTGCGGTTTTCGGCGATCTCGACCAGCTCGTTATAGGCCTTGATGCGCGCCTTCGACTTGGTCTGCCGCGCCTTGGCACCCTGCTGGATCCATTCGCGCTCGCGCGTCAGCGCCCGCATGCGGGCATCGTCCTCGCGGCCCTCTTGCTTCATGCGCTTGGCCTTCTTCTCCAGATAGCTGGAGTAGTTGCCCTCGTAAGGCATGCCGCGGCCGCGATCGAGCTCAAGGATCCAGCCGGTGACGTTGTCGAGGAAGTAGCGATCATGGGTGACCATCAACACCGAGCCCTCGTACTCCCTGAGGTGCTTTTCGAGCCACAGGATGGTCTCGGCGTCGAGATGGTTGGTCGGTTCATCGAGCAAGAGGATGTCCGGCTTCGACAGGAGCAGCTGGCAAAGCGCCACTCGGCGCTTTTCGCCCCCGGACAGCGGCGCGATCAGCGCGTCGGCCGGCGGACAGCGCAGCGCGTCCATCGCCATCTCGACCTGCGACTCCAGATCCCACAAATTCTGGGCGTCGATCAGATCCTGAAGCTTCGCCCCCTCCTCCGCCGTCTCCTCGGTGTAGTTCATCATCAGTTCGTTATAGCGATCGAGGATCGCCTGTTTGTCGGAAACGCCCAGCATGACGTTCTCGAAGACGGTCTTGGTTTCGTCGAGATGCGGTTCCTGCGGCAGGTAGCCGACCGTGGCGCCTTCGGCCGCCCAGGCCTCGCCGGTGAATTCCTTGTCTTGGCCCGCCATGATCTTCAGCAGCGTCGATTTACCCGAACCGTTCGGGCCGAGGATGCCGATCTTGGCGTCCGGATAGAAAGACAGATGGATGTTCTCCAGGACCTTCTTGTTGCCGTAGGCCTTGGTAAGTCCGGACATGTGATAGATGAACTGGCGTGCCATGGCGCGCTGCCGCTCCGTATGATGAGGGGAAAAGAGAAGTTGCGCCGTACCTAAGCCATCGGGCGCGCCGGGGCAACGGGCGCGGGCGGCATCATCGCCACAGCGACACACCGTTTGCTCGTCCCACCGTCATGCAGACTTATCCTTCTCGCCACGCCCAGCCTGAAGAAGCAGCTAACTGTTCAGCGCTTCGTTCGCCCGCTGCGAAATCTCAACGAGCACCCGCTCGGCAGCGACGAGATCCTCAGGCGAAAGACCCTCCGTCACCTTAGCGACTGTTGCCGCGACATCCGCGCGTAGCGGATCGAACAATTCCCTGCCCGATGCACTCAACCGATAGAAGGACTCGTTGGTTGTAAAATCCTGCGTGATTTCGAGCAAATATCTTGCAGTCAGAGCATCTATCGCTGTCTCAGCTTCCAGACCCGTCGAGGCGACATGACCTTGGATCATGGCATGGGTGAGCTGCTGCTTGGTCAGCGATGCAGTTCCCTGCGCGAAGACCAGAACGGTCCACTGCGGGAAGGAGATTTTCGCCCCTTCTAGCTTGCGTTCAAGCAACGCCCGCATCGCTCGCTCGGCGCCTCCAAGAAAGCGGCTGATGTTTGCTGCAGACATCGAACTCTCCTGATTGGAATGAATGCTCGGGTCGGCCCGAACCGCGTGCGGCGGCGACGCTTAACACCGTCCCTCACGGTCACAACCATCCCATCAGACTCTCCGAAAACTGACAATATGCTGTCAAATATAACGTTGGCAACATGCTGTCAATATGCCATCTTCAACGGATGGCTGAAACACCTGCAAAGATCGAAGAGACCGGACAATTGATCTTTGAAATTCTGCGATTGCACGGTCGCCTCGTTGGCGCCGGCGACGCGCTGGTGAGTTCGCTCGGGCTCACCAGCGCAAGGTGGCAACTGCTCGGCACGATCGTTGGCGGCGGTCGCGCCCTCACCGTTTCCGACATTGCCCGCTCGCTCGGCCAATCGCGGCAATCAGTGCAGCGACTGGTGAACGAGCTGGTTTCCGAAGGTATCGTTCAGATGGCCCCGAACCCCGGACATCGTCGGGCACCCCTCTTGTCGCTGACACGACAGGGTGCAGAGATATATGAGCGCGCGGAGGCATCTCGCCTGCCTTGGACGGCCAAACTTTCAGAAGCTCTTGAGGCTTTTGATATTGGTGCCGCAGCGAAGACACTCGCCACGCTACGAGCTGCGCTGGAACGCTGATCGTCATCACCGGCGATCAGAAGGTGCTGATCGCCGGATTAAATGTCGCCTCCCGGACGGATCGCCGGATCTGGACTCTGGGTTTCTCGCGCGCTGCGACGCTCCGACAGAGATCCGCGACGGACCAGCCCGATCAGCCGCCCGTCGATGGCTGCGAGACCCAGGCCGATCAGCCCCATTCCGAGAAAGTGGCGAGGATCGAGGCGTTCCCCCAAGACCAGGGAGCCGAGGATGATGGCGCTGACCGGAATCAAGAAGGTCACGAGCAAGAGGTTGGTCGCGCCGGCCGTCGCCAGAATGCGGAAGTAGAGAACATAGGCGAGCGCCGTCGACAGAGCCGCGATGCCGAGGATCGCGCCGACGGTCGGCAAGCTCGGCATCGCCAACGTCCAGGGCCGATCCACGACGAGCGCCAGCGGCAGCAGCAGCAGCGTCGACGCAGTCACCTGTCCGGTGGCCGTCGCCAGCGGCGCGACGCCCATGCGCTTGAACCGCCGGCCGAAGATGCCGGCGAGCGCGTAGGAGAACGCCGCCGCGAGACAGGCCAACTGCGCCACCACGCCCAGGCCGAAACCCTCCAGCGCCGCCGGCCCGATCATCACCGCGACACCGCTGAGACCGGCGACGATACCGACCAACCGCTTGCCGGTCAGCTTCTCGTCATCGGTCAGGACATGCGCCACGAGCACGGCGAACAGCGGCGTCGTGGCGTTGAGGATGGCTGCGAGGCCCGACGCGATCTGGGTCTGGCCCCAGACGAGCAGGCTGAACGGCACGGCGTTGTTGATGAGGCCCATGATAAGGAAGGCAGCCCAGACGCGCCACTCCCTCGGCATCCTGACGCCCAGCAACCCAAGCGCGGCGAACAGAATCATGCTGGCCAGGCCGACCCGCAGCACAACGATAGTGAAGGGCGGCAGCTCCTTCACCGCCACCTCGGTGAAGAAGAAGGAACCGCCCCACAATACCGAGAGGGTGAGCAACATGCCCCATTCGCCAAGGGTCATCGAACGATTGATCGTCGGCGCGGACAATGAGGTGTCGGTCTGGCGGCGCATGGTCGAATCGGCTCCCGAGCTGTCGAACCTCGGACCCTATGGAACCTTGCCGACGATCACGACCCGATTTCCGGACCGTCCGGCTATTGCCATCCCGCCGCGTCGACGACGCCGCCCCGGCAGCCGCCGCGCACCTTGTTCGCGGCCATGACGAGATCGCCGAAATCGGTTTGCGGCGTGATCGTGCCGGCCAAATTGATGCGCAGCTCCGCGATCAACCGGCGACCGCCGTCGCGGGCGCAGTCGACCAGCACGCGCTGTCCGGCGCCGCGCCCGAAGGCCTTGTCGAAGGCGGCGCGGACAACCGTTGCGTCGAGATGTGTGCCGACGTTGGTCGCGAACATCTGGCCGACCGGCGACGCGTTGAGCTTGCCGATCAGCGCGACCGCGTCGGAGAAATATTCCGAGGCGTCGGTGCCGTAGCAGCTGCCATGCTTGATCCATTGATGCCGGTCGAGATTCGCCTTGGTCCCCGGCATGACGGCATCGAGAGCCCGCCGCGTCTCTCGGCCCAGTTCAGGCTCCGGCAACGCGCTCCAGTCGCCGGTTTTGTCAGAGGCAACCGTGCTTGCCGCCACGCCGCAATACTCGTTCCCGCGCGGCTGCGGCCACAGGCCATGCAGGCTAAAGCCGCCATCCTCGCCGCCGTCCCGGCAGTCCCTTGCTCTTGGCTTGGTCTCGCAGAAGGCGGCGTGCCAACTCGCCGCAAGCACATAGGCACCAGAACCGGAACGCTGGTCGCCGGATGGCGGCGTCCCTCGATCATCTGTCCGGCGTTTCGCGCGTCCCTGCCCCAACGCTTTCGCCAATGCGTCGATGCCCCGTTCTAAAGCGCTACGGCTGCTCGGATCTTCGCGTACAGCGGCCGAGACGCCATCCTCGGCCGCGACGCGGCCACAGCCCACCGCGACCCAGCGGCGCGGCGGCTCGGCGTCCGGAATCACGACATAGTAATGCGTCGCTGCCTGGGCGTTGCGGCCGATCAGCACGTATTCCGTCCCCGGCTCCGTCGCGACGCCGCCCGAATTGGTCTGTTTGCGGATCGATTGCAGCGCCGGACAGCGCGCCTCGGCGACGAAGCGGCCGGTCATCGGCAGCTGCGCGAAGGCGGATGGGGCGGCGAGCAGGAGCGCGGCAAGCAGACAAAAGCGTTTCATGGGCTTTCGATACGTCAGAGCGGCGGCGGGCGAAAGACCGCCGGGCGATCGGGTCAAGCAGAGGGCCATTTCAAGGGGTTTGGGCCGGTGCCTCTTCGCGCTATACCGATGCTCGGTGCGCGTGGAAGAACGTCACCCGGCCCGGCCATCCCGTTGGCCGCCACGGACGAGGATGCGCCGTTGTTCGATCACCGAGAAACCATCGACAGCCGTTCCGGCGCGGCGGTTCACGTCTACAGCCGCAAGGCACAGGGACTTGCGCGCGGCATCGTTCTGATCAACCACGGTCTTGCCGAACATGCAGGCCGCTACGGCCGCTTTGCCGCCGAACTGGCCGGGTTCGGCTTCCACGTCGTCGCCCATGATCACCGTGGCCACGGCTCGACCAGCGCGTCCGACGCGCCCTTCCGAAGATTCGCCCGCCGCCACGGCGCCGACAGGGTGCTCACCGACTGCCGGGCGGTCCATACCCATGCCCTTGGCCGTTATCCCGGCCTGCCGGTGGTGGTCTTCGGCCATTCGATGGGCGGGCTGATCGCCCTGAACTATGCGGAAACCCACGGCCGCGACCTCGCCGGCGCCGCGGTGTGGAACGCCAATTTCCAGACCGGGCTGCAGGAACGCGTCGGCCGGCTGGCGCTCAAGGCCGAAAAGGCGCTGAAGGGATCGGACGTGCCGAGCGCGCTGCTCCAGCGCGCCACCTTCGACGCTTGGGGCAAGGCGATCGAGCCGCGCCGCACCATGTTCGACTGGCTGTCGCATGATGACGCCGCAGTCGATGCCTATATCGCCGACCCGCTCTGCGGCTTTTCGCCGACCTTGTCGATGATGGAGGATGTGATGACCCTAATCTTCCAAGGCGGCTCGCAGGCCGGGCTCGACATGCTGCCGCCCGCGCTGCCGCTTCACCTCCTCGGCGGCACCGCCGACCCGGTGACCGACAAGGGCGAGGCGATCCGGTGGCTGGCCGGCCATCTGCGCCATGCCGGCTCGCGCGACGTCATGGTCGAGATCATCGAGGGCGCCCGGCACGAGACGCTGCACGAATTACCGGCCTATCGCGAGCCCGCCGTCGCCAGTCTCACAGCCTGGCTCCAGCGGATCGTCCCGGCGAGTTGAGGCGTTCGCCTTATTCGACCCCACGCGTCCTGTCGACGCGCCGCAACCCGCTACAGATCTTGCGCTTCGTTCAAGATCGGAGACAGTAAGTTGGCCATGGAGCAATTCCTCGATCCAGAGACACTCGGCACCGCCGCCCGGCAAGCCGGTCGGCTGATCGTCGCGGCTCTGTTCACCGGCGCGATCGGCTATGAACGGGAACGCAAGGATCAACCCGCCGGATTGCGGACGCACATGCTGGTGGGAATCGGCGCCTGCCTGTTCACCCTCCTGATGACGCTGCTGATCGGCCGGTTCGACAGCGGCGACGTGCGCGCCGACCCGATCCGCGTCGTCGGGGCAATCACCAGCGGCGTGGCATTTCTCGCCGCCGGCGTGATCATCCAGGCGCGCGGTCGCGTGCACGGGCTGACCACCGGCGCTTCGCTCTGGCTGGCAGGCGCCATCGGTCTGGGTGCCGGGTTGGGCGAGTACCTTCTATCCTTTATCGCGGTGGTGCTGACGCTCGTCGTGCTGCGGGTGGTCAAGGCATTCGAGTAGCGACCAGGTCCCGCGCGATCCTCCAGATTTGCATGGCTTCGTCATAGCGCAATGGGGCGTGCCGGCTGCGCTTTTCGCGCGAATCTTTTGAAATGGCTGGATTCACGAATCATCCGCCATGCACAGAAAGCATGGCTGACATGCCAAAACCTCTCTGGTTTTGGATGCGAGAATCCCTATGTAGAGAGTACGTTAGTTGCGGGCGATACCTCCTCCCTTCGTTCCGCTCTGACTGTTTCCTCCCAGGATTTTCCAATGGAAGATCCTTCTTTCAGCCGGGTTCTCGCGAGCCCGGCTTTTTTTTGCGCCGCGCGCCAAAACAAAACGGGCGCTCCCTTTTAGGGGACCGCCCGCTGGCCGATGGCATTCGCGAGGTGAATCAGCCGTCGAGGCTGGCGCAAAACCGCTGAATGCGTGAACAGGCCTCTTCGAGCAACGCTTCCGACGTCGCGTAGGAAATCCGGAAGTTCGGCCCGAGACCGAAAGCCGCACCGTGAACCACCGCGACGCCTTCCGCTTCCAGCAGCTCGGAAACGAAGTCCTCGTCGCTCGCGATCACCTTGCCGGCCCCGGTCTTCTTGCCGATCAGCCCGGCGCAGGACGGATAGACGTAGAAGGCGCCCTCCGGCGAGGGACAGGCGATGCCGTTCGCCTGGTTCAGCATCGAGACCACCAGATCACGGCGGCCTTCGAAGACGGCGCGGTTGGTATCGATGAAATCCTGCGGACCGTTCAGCGCCTCGACCGCCGCCCATTGGGCGATCGAGCAGGCGCCCGAGGTCTGCTGGCCCTGGATCATGTCCATCGCCTTGATCAGTTGCAACGGTCCGCCGGCATAGCCGATGCGCCAGCCGGTCATCGCATAGGCCTTGGAAACGCCGTTGATGGTCAGCGTACGGTCGTAAAGACCGGGTTCCACCTCGGCCGGGGTCGTGAAGGTGAAGTCACCGTAGACGAGATGCTCATACATGTCGTCGGTCATCACCCAGACATGGGGATGGCACATCAATACGTCGGTCAGCGCCTTCAATTCGGCCCGCGTATAGGCCGCGCCCGACGGATTCGACGGCGAGTTGAACAGGAACCACTTGGTCTTCGGCGTGATCGCCTTTTCGAGCGCGTCAGGCGTCAGCTTGAAATTCGTCTCGATGCCGGCCTCGACGAACACCGAGGTGCCGCCGCAGATCGCCACCATCTCGGGATAGCTCACCCAATAGGGCGCCGGGATGACCACCTCGTCACCGGGATTCAGCGTCGCCATGAAAGCGTTGAACAGGATCTGCTTGCCACCGGTCCCGACGATGGTCTGCTCCGGCTTGTAGTCGAGATTGTTCTCGCGCTTGAATTTCCTGGCGATCGCCTGGCGCAGTTCGGGGATGCCGGAGACCGGCGTATATTTCGTCTCGCCGCGGTTGATGGCCGCGATCGCCGCCTGCTTGATGTTGTGGGGCGTATCGAAGTCCGGCTCGCCGGCGCCCAACCCGATCACATCGCGCCCGGCGGCTTTCAGCTCACGCGCCTTCTGCGCGACAGCGATGGTCGCGGACGGTTTGACGCGATCGAGGGCGGCGGCGAGGAAGGCCATGGGAGGGACTCCAGTCAGAACGTCGGGAAGGCTCCAGCGGGAGCGCGCGGACCCTAATCGCAGACGTTTTGCATCGCAAGCCGGCAGTCAAGCGCCGCGCGAAACAAGCAGCCGCCGTATTTGTTGGGGAAAGCCCACGGGTGCGGCCCGATACGGCTACCGCAGCGGCATTTGAAAGGTAAAGCGGGTCTCTGTCGTGTCGGAGGATACTTCTAGCGTTCCGCCGTGGGCCCGTGCGATCTCCGACGCAATATAGAGACCGAGGCCGAGGCCTTGCTGGCTCGGTCGCGTTGCCGCGCGGAAGAACGGCTGAAACAAGTCGGCAAGTGCTTCTTTCGGGATCGGCTCGCCGGAGTTCGACACCCACAGTCGAAAGTGATCCGCGTCGCTCGACGCTCCCACCCGCACCGCTCCACCGTCGGCCCCATGGGTCAGCGCGTTGCCCAGCAAGTTCGACAGAAGCTGAGAAAGACGTCCGCGATCACACCGGACAGGATCGGCGAAGCCGAAATCCGTTTCGATCGGCGTATCGGGGTAGCTCGAACGAAGCTCCTCGACGACTTGCACGAAAATCGGTTCCAGAGATCCGCACTCGTCCCACTCAAGCTTGAGCCCACCACCCAGGCGGCCCCGAGCGAAATCGAGAAGATTGTCGATCAAGCCCTGCATTCTATGTACACTGCCTTGAATCAGCGCCACGATGTGCGACGCCTTGGCATCGAGCGGCGTCCGTAGCAGCAGCTTTGCTCCGGCGTCGATCGAGGCAACCGGGTTGCGCAAATCGTGACCGAGTACCGCGATGAACTGTTCCCGCAGTTCCGAAATCTTGCGTTCGCTCATCAAGCTGGCCTCGCTGGCGGCCAGGCGCTCGCCGGCATCCAAATGAAAGGCGATGAGCTCCGCGAACAGCTTGAACATGCCGATGGTTTCGGGATTCTTGAGCCGCGCCGGCCGAGGGTCGATCGCGCACAGCGTGCCGAAAAATTCGCCGTTCTCCAGGATAATTGGCATCGAGATATAACTGCGGAAACCGTACATGGCCGGAGTTGGATGCCCGCAATAGGCCCCGTCGCGCGGTACGTCGTCGATGACGACAGGTTCCCGGCTTTCCTCGATCTCATGGCAGATCGTGGTTTCCACCTGCAACTCGCTGCCTGGCTCAAGCCCGAACTCTATGTGGTCGAGGGCTGTACAGGTGATCCAGCGATCCTTGGTGACCCGTGCCACCACCGCGAATCCCATGCCGGTCGTCCGGCAAATCACATCAAGGATTGTCGGCACCGCGTTGATGCGGCCGACAGAATCGATATCGGCTTGAAAATCGTGGCTCAACAGCCCTTTGATCCTTGCGGTGAGGCGTCAGACGCAACTGTTTCAGTCAGACCTGATCGTAAGGCAGCATGTCAAGCCAGAGCCACCTTTAACAGCTATGCTTTCGCATTGTCCCGTGGCGATCGCTGGTGATCATCGCAGCGCAACCTCCGCGATGCAGGAAAACGGCAGAGGTCTTCGGCAAGCCCGCCCTTCAGCGTTCGACGAGCATCTCGAATCCGCCGAAGATCAGGCGTTTGCCGTCAAACGGCATCGGATTGAGATCCGGCTTCAGCCGCGGATCGTCCATCAGCTTGGGCATCGCCTCGTTGCGAACCTCCTTCGACGGCCACAGGATCCAGGAGAAAATCACGGTTTCGTCCGGCTTGCGCTGCACCGCCATTGAAAACGACGTCACCTGGCCCTCGGGCACGTCATCGCCCCAGCATTCCACCACCTTGAGCGCGCCATACTCCTTGAACACCGTCGCCGCGTCCTCGGCATGCTGGCGGAATTTCTCCCGATTGGCGATCGGTACCGCCGCCACGAATCCATCGACATAGGTCATTGTGCTTCCTCCTTCGGCTAAAGATGGTGTCAAAGCAGCAGGCCGCTCCCGCTATCCGACAGGCGACGCCTCTCAAGGCCCATCATAGGCCGCCTGCAAGCCGCATTGGACGGGCGCGCCGCCATCGGTGGTCAAAGCCGCCCAGTATCGGTCTACCTCCGCCTGGTCCTCGCTAGTTCACCGCCAGCGAGATCGCGTCGTTGAACGGCTCCTGCGGGCCGCCGTTCAATCCTTGGAACGACTGCCCGGCGAGCGTGAAATCCACCAGGATCACCGAACCCGCCTTACCGCCGGGCCAGTCGAGGCCCGACCGCATCAGCCGGTCGATGCGCGAGTCGGGGAAGACCGACACGTAGAACGCGGCGGCCGCCTCCGCATGGCCGTCGAACCACAGGCAGCTCGAGATTTTCTGCATCCTGGGCATTGCGGTGATCTCCTTCTCGTCTAGGCGCTTTCGCGCGTTCGGCTATCATCATATTCGTCATGCAGCCGCCACCACTGGTACGGCTCGCTCTGCTCCGTTCCCTCCGGCGCATCTTCCCAGCTCTCTTGCCGGCCAAGCGGCGTCAGATCGAGAAAGGTCCAGGGCGTCCCGAGCGTCTCCACTCCGCGACCGGTGGTGAAATAGGTGCGGTAGATGTCGCCGTCGTCGCGGTAGAAGACGTTGAGGCCGAAACCGGTGGTGACGCCGAAGTCGGCGTTGAAATCGTCCGCCGTCGACACCCAGGGCATGGTCCAGCCCATACGCCGCTTGAACGCCTCGATCTCGGCGATCGGCGCGCGCGAGACGAAGACGAGCGAAGTGTCGCGGACGTGCAAATGCGCCAGGTGCGGGATCTGGTCGCCGACCATGCCGCAACCGGAGCAAGGGTCCGGATCGGTGGGTTTTAGCATGTGATGGTAGACGATGAGCTGCCGGCGGCGGTCGAACAGATCGTCGAGACTCGCCTTTCCCGACAGCTTATCGAAGGCATACGCCTTCTCGACCTTCTCCCAAGGCAGCCGGCGCCGCTCGGCGGCCAGCCGGTCATGGGCGTGGGTCAGTTCCTTCTCCTTTGCCCGCAGCGCCTCCTGCGCCCGCAGCCAGTTCTCTCTCGAGACAATATTGCGCATCGCAGTTTCCTCCGCGTCAGGGACCGGACGGGATGTTGGCGGCCCCACTTGTTCAGAATGGCAGACCGTCGCGGCGGTCTTTCAACCGCTGCCGACCGCCGCTAGCATATCAGCTTGGCCATCTCCGCCTGCATCTCCTCGATGCTGACGTCGCGCCGATGCGTGGCGAGAGACCATTTGTGGCCGAACGGATCCTCGACGATCCCGTAGCGATCGCCCCAGAACATGTCGGCGATGGGCATATCGACCGTCGCGCCGGCATCGATCGCCCGACCGAACCAGGCATCCACGTCATCGACCATGAGGTGGATGGTGACCGGCGTCCCCTTCAGATGTTTCGGTCCGGTCATGCCCATCTCGACATTCTCATCGACCAGCATGACCGACGAGCCGTTGATGCACAGACTGGCATTGGCGACCTTGCCGTCTGGCATCGGCAGCAGGAACATCACCTCGGCGCCGAAGGCACGTTGATAAAATTCGATCGCCTCCGTCGCGCCGGCGCATACGAGGTGCGGCGTCACGGCGTGCATCCGGGCGGCCTGCTCCTGAGGTGAGTCTGTTCTGACAGTTTCCATGGCTTCTTCCTCCCCGGTGGTCTTTCTTCGGCGCGTCACAACTCGCGCGCCACCTCCTCGAGCTGTTGGGCACATTGACCCCAGCCCTCGTGAAAACCCATCTCCTCGTGGGCCTTGCGGTCGGCGGCCGACCAGTGCCGAGCTGTGGCGGTGTAGCGCGTCTTCCCGTCCTCATCCTCGAAGGTAAGGGTGACCGTCATGAACGGCTTGTCGGATGGCACCCAAGCGCTGGTATAGGCATCGGTGAACACCAGACGCTCATTCTTTACGACCTCGAGATAGACGCCCGGATTGGGATAGTCCTTGCCCTCCGGGCTCCTCATTGTGACGAGGCTGGAGCCACCGGGCCGAACGTCGAGTTCGGCGCGCGGCGTCGTCCAGGGCTTCGGCGCAAACCATCGTGTCAAAAGCTCCGACTCGGTCCAGGCCCGGTACACCTTGTCGCGCGGAGCGTCGATCAGGCGGGTCAGAACCAGTTGGCGATCGTTGTTTCCGGCATTCTGGGTCATGTTTCGCTTCCTCCTTGTGGGTGTTTGAACAGCATTTCGAGATATCGCCGCAGATGGTCGAGGCTCTCGACCGCCACCTTCGGGCCGCCCGTCGCTTTGGCCAGGAGCAGCGCGCCCTGGACGACCACCTGGGTGTGCAACGCAAGACTCTCGGCGGTCCATTCCGCCGCGATGCCGCGCTCGCGCATCGCCTCGGCGATGTCGGCCTCCAGAACCTTGGCATGGCCGACGATGCTCGACTCGCAGGCGTCGCGGATCGCCGGATAGGTGGCGAAAGTCTCCTGCACCATGGTGCCGACCAGACAGGTGTATTCGGGCAACTCGCCCCGCAGGATCGCCTTGCGAAAATCCACATAGCCCAGCAGCCGGTCGAGCGGGTCGGACAGTTCGCGATACGGCGCGGCCTCGAAGAACGCGCCGGTCATCATCGACCAGTGGTCGGCGGCGGCGATCGCGAGGTCTTCCTTGGTCTTGAAGTGATGGAAAAAGGCGCCCTTGGTCACCCCCGCCGATCGGCAGATGTCGTCCACTGTCGTGGCCGAGTACCCCTTGCCACGAATGACCGCCAGCGAGGCCTCCAGAAGCTTGCCTCTCGCGCCGGTGGGGATGTCGGTTGATGCCATCAAATCTCTCCTTACCAATTTACATACCAACCAGTTGGTATGTTGTCGAGACGGTTTTTCGCTTTAGCGTTTTTTTCCAGTTTGACAGATAGCGAGCGGGGCCGCTCTCATACGAGGTGCGGTTGGCAAGGGCGCTGGCGGTGGTGGGCGGTTCCCTCTGTCAGACAGCAGCATGCAGGAGGCCGAGACGACGCGGGATGCGATCAGGCCTCCAGCGGCCGTTCCGATTGCTGCGTTCACTGAAATGAATTGGTCGCCGGCGGCCCGATGGCGCACTATCGCGGCGGGCGGTTATCGCCTCCGGCCAAGGGCAGTCTTTCGATGATCACCATTCACGGCATGCAGGACTCGGGCAATTGCTACAAGCCGCGGCTGCTGATGGCTTTGCTCGGGAAACCGTTTCACCATGTCGAGGTCGACTCCCTCGACGGCTCGACGCGGCGGCCGGCGTTTCTCGCTCTCAACCCCATTGCCAAGGTGCCGGTGCTGGAGTTGGAGGACGGGCGGACGCTGCCGGAATCCAACGCGATCCTGGCCTATCTTGGCGAGGGCAGCGCATTCGTCCCTGCCGACCCATTCGAGCGCGCAACAATGCTGTCCTGGATGTTCTTCGAGCAATACAGCCACGAACCCAACGTCGCCGTACGGCGCTCGCTGCTCGTCTATCCCAGCCGCAAGGCTCAGGCTACGCCCGAACGGTTGGCGGAGACGCTCGACGGCGGCAACAAGGCCCTCGCCGTCATGGAAACAGCACTGACGCGATCCAACTGGCTGGTCGGCGATGCGCCTACGCTCGCCGACATCGCGCTTTACGCCTATACCCATGTGGCCGACCAGGGCGGCTTCGACCTCGCCGCCTATCCCGGCATTCGCGCCTGGCTCAGCCGGATCGAGGCGCTGCCCGGCTACCAGCCGATGACCTGGCTGCCCGGGACCTGAATGGCGCGTCCCCGTCGCGCGCTCCGCCTCCCGTTCGCAGCGAAAGCCCGTCATGAAATTTCTGCTTCGCTTCGCCCTGATCCTCGTTGCCATACTCCTCCTGGGTATCGGTGGCTTCTTCCTGGCCGGCCCCGAGCGGGTCTGGGAACTGTTTGGCGCCCCGGCCGACCAGGGCGCCGTCGACTTCTCGGCGCTCATTCGCAGTCCGACCCCGAACGACGCCCTCGCCTGTTCGCCGGGCGCCTGCGACGGCGAGATCGACGCAGCGCTGCCCCTTTACGAGGACGCGCCGGCGGCACTGCTCGACCGCCTCGACGCCATCGTTCTTGTCGATCCGGACGTCGCGCGGGTCGATGACGGCGGTCGGCCGGACTACCGCCGCTATGTCGCGCGCACGCCCTTGCTGCGCTTTCCCGACACGATCGATGCGCAAGCCCTTCCGGGCGACGACGGCACCCGGTTGCGGCTCTATTCGCGCTCGCTGGTCGGCAAGAGCGATCTCGGCGCCAATGCCGAGCGGCTGAACGCCTGGGCGGGCTTTCTGCAATAAAATTGTGCACAATTTTCCAGAATTTGCCTACACTTGACAGCGATTTATGCCAGATGTTATCAGAATTGCGAACCGCTAGTCGTTATTTTTGGATTATTGCCGACAAATAGGAGTGCGCGGCTTGTCGAGACAATCCGATCTTGCCGCCGGGAGGATCGAGGAACTCATCATGAGCGGTGAGTTCGCTCTGGGCGCGCATATCAACGAATTCGCGTTGTCGGCGCGGTTGGGCGTCGGCCGGGCCGCCATTCGCGAGGCATGCCACGCCCTTGTCCGGGTGGGCCTCGTCAAGATCGTTCCCAACCAGGGGGCCTTCGTCAAAGACCTGTCCCTGCTGGAAATCACCCAGATCTTTGACATTCGCTCGAGTCTCGGCCGCCTGGCAGGGCGGCAGGCGGCCCTATTGATCGACGCCGAAGGTCTTTCCCGTCTGCGCGGACTGATCCAGGAAATGGACAAGGTCGCCCTCGATCGCGACTCCGAGCGCTATGTCGCGCTGAATCTCGATTTCCACGACGCCCTCTACAAGGTCAGTCGCAACGAGCGACTTGCCGAACTCGACCGCGCGCTCGGCAAGGAGCTGCGCATCTACCGTCGCCATGGGCTCGCCTTCGGTGGCGGCCTCGCCGTCTCCAATCAGGAGCATCGCGAGATCATGACAGCCATCGAGCAGGGGGACTGCGAGATGGCCGGCGTCCATCTCGAAAAACACATCCGCAGCGGCAAGGAGCGCTTCCTGAACGCCATGTCCGCGACAGGAAAGCTGGTGCTGCAGTCCGATACGCTCGCCGCCGACCCAGCCAAAACGAAGAAGAAAGCCTGATCACCGATGAAGATTACCAAAGTCGAATGTCTGACCGTCCACCCGGGTTGGCGCAAGAACCTGATTTTCGTGAGGGTCGAGACCGACGCGGGCATCGTCGGCTGGGGAGAAGCCTATAGTCAATACGACAGGGACCGCGCCATAGCGGCCCAAGTGGAAGAACTCGGCCGCTATGTGGTCGGTCGGGACCCGTTCCAGATCCGCCATATCTGTCAGGTCGCCTTCGACGATTACGCCCAACGTCGCGCCTCGCTGGAGTTCCACTGCGCCGTGTCGGGCATCGAACAGGCCCTCTGGGACATCGTCGGCAAGGCGACGGAGCAACCCGTCTACAACCTACTGGGCGGCAAGACCCGCGAGCGCATCCGCGTCTATGCCAATGGCTGGGGCTATAAGCTGCAAGAGGTAGCCGATTATGCTCGTGCAGCCGAAAAGGTGGTCGAAAGCGGCTTCACGGCGCTGAAGCTCGACCCGCTGCCTCGACCATGGCGCACCTTCATTCCGAGGCAGCACATTCGTCAATCGGTGAACATCATACGCGGGATCCGCGATGCGGTCGGTCCCGACGTGGACATTTTGCTCGACATTCATCGTCGGCTCGCGCCGATGCATGCCATCGAACTGGCCAATGCCCTCGCTGAATTCGAACCGTATTGGTTCGAGGAGCCTTGCCAATCGGAGAACATCCAGGCGCTCGCGGAAGTCCGGGCCAGTTCGCCAATCCCGACCGTGACCGGCGAAGCTCTCTACGGTCGGGCCGGCTTCCGGCCGGTACTTCGAGAGCGTGCCGTCGACATCATCAACCCCGATGTCGCCAATTGCGGCGGGATCTTGGAATTGATGTACATCGCGGCCGCCGCGGAAACGGAGATGATCGCCTGTTCGCCCCATAACTACAATTCGACGACGCTGGCGCTTTCGGCCACCGTGCATGCCTCGGCCTGCATGCCGAACTTCATTATCACCGAATATTTCATTCCGTTCGAGGAACTCGGCGCGAAGCTCTGTCGCAATCCGCTCAAGCCGGTTGACGGTTACATCACCCTTCCGGACGGGCCCGGCTTGGGTCTCGACGTCAATGAGGAGGCGGTTCGCTCGATGCCCGGCAAACCTTTCCCCAAGCGCGACCTGCCGCTGCCGGAGAACGAAGGGCCGCGCAACGCCGCAATGTCGAAGGCATTCTGAGGAGGAAAAAATGCAAGCTATGAAAACACTTATCGCTGCCGCGTCGCTGTCGATCATGGCGCTGGTCCAGGCGCCTGTCGCCCAGGCCCAAGCCTATCCCGAAAACGATATTCGCTTCGTCGTCTGGTCATCTGCGGGCTCACCGCTCGACACGATGATGCGTCAGCTCGGCCGTCAACTGAGCGAGGAGCTTGGCGTCGAAGTGCCGGTCGAAAATCGCAAAGGCGGCTCGGGCGCAGTCGCCATGTCTTACGTCATGACCCAGCCTGCCGACGGTTATACGGTGCTCTCGACGACGGCGAGCATGACGTTCACGATGGCCAAGGGCAAAATTCCGTTCACGCCAGACAACTTCACCGTGCTGCGTGCCTTGCAGGCAGAACCGTCGGCCGTCGCGGTGCGCGCCGACAGCGACCTGCGGGACATGAAGGACTTCGTCAAATACCTGCAGGAAAATCCCAACGGCCTGAGGATCGGCGGTTACGCGTCCGCCGGATTCCACCAGTTCGTCTTCTATCGCCTCCAGCAAGAAGCCGATTTCGAGGCGGCATGGGTACCTTTCGACGGCGGCAACGAAGCAGCCATTGCCTTGCTCGGCGGGCATATCGACGCCGCGGTTCTGACTCCGAGTTCGGCCAAGGCCCAACTTGCGAACGGCGACTTCCGGCTGCTCGGAATCTCCACCGAGAGCAGCGACCGGTATTTCCCCGACACTCCGACTTTCAAGGAACAGGGATATGACGTCGTGGAATCGATCTGGCGCGGTGTGATGGTGCGCGAAGGAACGCCTCAGGAAGCGATCGACCGGCTGATCGCGGCGATCGCGGCCGTCGAGGAAACCACGGCATGGCAGGAGTTCATGGAGAAGAACATGCAGTCCTCCCTCGAGCTCGATCAGGAGGAAATGCAGATACAGGTGCGCAAGGAGGTCGAATCCCGCCGCGCCTTCCTCGAGGAAAACGGATTCGCCAATTGAGCGATCCAGCCTATGAACAGCATGAGCGCCGCGGGCCGGCGCTCATGCGGTACGGGACAATCGGGACCGCACTGGTGCTGATCGTCGTGGCGATCACCATGATCGTCGTTGCGGGCAATTATCCGAAACCCACCACGTTGGGATCACCGGGACCGGCGCGGCTGCCGATCATCTTCGGAACCCTTCTCGTGATCCTCTCGGGGGGCCTGATCGCGCGCAGCTTCGTCGGCCCGCATGAGCCCGAACTGACGCTTCAGGGCATACCGCGTGCGCTGGCCCTGGCCGCGGGCACGGCGATCTGCATCTATCTCTGGAGCTTTCTGAATTTCCTGGTGCTTTTTATCCCGGCGACACTGCTCGGGGTGCGCCTGCTGGGCGCGGGCTGGACCGGAGCGATCATAGCGGCAATCGTCATTCCCGGCTCCGCCTACACACTCTTCGGGCTTCTGCTCAACGTTCCCTTCCCCTAACCCTCGGCCGGATCGAACATCATGCAGAATCTACTGCTCGGCATCGAGGCCGTCTTCACGTGGCAAGGGCTGTTGGCGATCTTCGTTGGCACCGCTCTCGGCATCGTCGTCGGAGCCCTGCCCGGTCTCGGCCCGTCTCTCGGTGTCGCGCTTCTTATTCCGGCAACGTTCAGCCTGTCGCCCTCCGTGGGCTTCAACCTCCTCGTTTCACTGTATATCGCCGCGGAATACGGAGGCTCGATATCCGCGATCCTCATCGGAACACCGGGTACGGCGGCGGCTACCGCCACCGTCGTGGACGGCTACCCGATGAACCGACAAGGCCGGGGCGCCTTGGCGCTACAGACCTCGCTTTCCGCCTCGACCTTCGGCGTCGTCGTCGGTGCAATCGCGCTGATCGTCTTTTCCCAGCCGCTCGTTGTCTTTGTGCTGCAATTCGGGCCCCCGGAATACTTCGCGTTGGGATTGTTCGGCCTGACCCTGATCGCGAGTTTGAGCGGGGATACCATTCTGAAGGGCTTGGCGGCGGGCATCATCGGTCTCTTGCTCGCCGTGGTCGGCGTCGACCCGATCTCCGGCGCACCGCGCTACACCGGATCCTTTTTCGAACTGTATGAGGGCATCCCCTTCCTGGCCGTGCTCATCGGGGTCTTCGCGCTGGCGGAAGCTTTCACGCTGGCGGAACGGGATGACACCCGCAAGGAAGCCCGCATCAGCGACTCCGGCGAGAAGCTTGGATTGCGCGGAGCGGCTTCGATGCTCCCGACATTCTTGCGCGGCTCGGCGATCGGTACCGTCATCGGCGCGATCCCGGGCGCCGGAGCCAACATCGCCGGTTGGCTCGCCTATGATCAGGAACGCCGTTGGTCCGATAAGCCGGAAACCTTCGGCAAGGGCCAGATCAAGGGGGTCGCGGCGCCGGAAGCAGCCAACAGCGCCTCGGTCGGCGGTGCGCTGATGCCCCTCCTCACCCTGGGTCTTCCCGGCAGTCCCACGACCGCCGTGCTGATCGGCGCGCTCATCATTCACGGGCTGCAACCCGGCCCGAGACTTTTCGCCGAGAATCCGGACGTGGTCTACGGCCTGTTCGTGGGAATGCTGGTCGCCTTCCCGATGCTGTTCGTGCTGGGGACGGCCGCCATGCCTCTCTGGCGCAAGGTCCTCGCCCTGCCGAATTCCGTCCTTGCCGTCGGCATCGTCATGCTCTCGCTGGTCGGCACATATGCCCTGCGCAACCTGATGTTCGACGTGTGGCTGGCGCTCCTCTTCGGGATCGGCGGCTACTTCTTGAAGAAGTTGCGATTCCCGATGGCACCGCTTGTTCTGGCAATGGTGCTTGGCGCCATTGTGGAATCGAACTATGCGCGCTCCCTGATCATGTCGCAGGGCTCACACGGAATTTTCTTCGAGCGGCCGCTCAGCATCGCCCTCATTCTGGTCGCGGCAGCGGCTCTCGTCTGGCCCCTCGTCTCGCTCGTGATGAGGCGATGGCGGGCAGCGGGCGCGGCGTAGGGCCTTACACCAACCAGGTACGTCGTCGCCCGATCGCCCGGCCCGGCCCTTGCGTCGCGCGGGTCGAGCCGCTAGCCCCAGCGCCAACCCAATTTCGCCGGTGCCGCCCTTGTCCCGCCTCAATGCCAACCTTCTCCTGCTGCTTGCCGGCGCCGTCTGGGGCATGGGCTTCGTCGCCCAGTCGACGGCGATGGACGATCTCGGCCCGTGGACCTTCACTGCGGCGAAATTCGCCCTCGCCACCCTGTCCGTCCTGCCCTTCGCCTTGCGCGAATCCGGCCGCGCCAAATCCCCGCTTCCCAGGGGAGCGCCCTCCGGCTTCGTCGCCATCGGCGTGATGCTGTTCCTTGCCGCGATCCTCCAGCAGATCGGCATCGTCACCACCTCGGTCACCAATGCCGGCTTCCTCACCGGGCTTTATGTCGTCTTCACGCCATTCCTCGCCCTCGTCATCTTGCGCCATCGCGCCCATTGGGTGGTCTGGCCTTCGGCGATCGCGGCTTTTGGCGGCATCGTGCTGCTTGGTGGCGGAAGCGTTTCGGCACTGAATTCCGGCGACATCCTGATGATCGTCTGCGCCGTGTTCTGGGCGCTGCAGATCCTTCTCGTCGGGATCTTCGCCGGCCCCAGCGGGCGCCCCTACACGCTGTCGGTGGTGCAGTTCGCCGTGACGACGGCGCTCGCGGCGCTCGGCGCTCTGATCCTCGAGGCGCCGTCCCTTGCCTCGCTCTTCGCCGCCTGGCCGGAGATCGTCTATGGCGGCGTGTTCGCATCGGGGTTGGCGTTCACGCTGCAGATCATCGGTCAGCGTTATACGACGGCGCCGCAGGCGGCGATCTTCCTCTCCTCCGAGGCGCTGTTCGCAGCGCTGTTCGGCGTAGTCCTTTTGGGCGAACGCATCGCCGCGCTCGGCCTTCTCGGCTGCGCGCTGATCTTTGCGGCGATGCTCGCGGTCGAGCTGGTGCCGATGTATCGTCGCCGTCCGGCCGGGCCGGCCGAACTCCCGACACCGCACGAGAACCGCTAATCAGCGCATGCCGCCACGGCCAAGCGCTCTATCCAGACTTGCTTGTCGGGTTCGCGAGACTGGTTTGCGTCAGCTCGGGCCGAAAAAACAGTGCCGCCTTGAGGCTCTCGCCGATCCGGTCGGCCTTGAGATGGAAGATCGCGGCGATCTCGGGCGGGAAGCGGCGGCTCGTCGTCGCGCGCCAGATTCCCAGCCAGCGGTCGAACATCCCCGGATCAATCTCGTCAAGATGTCTGCGATGGGCGGCGAAGGGATTGCCCTTGTAGGCGCCCGAGCCCCGCATCACCGACGACCAGAACGCCGTCAGGCGCTCCAGATGCGCAGGCCAATCGTCGATCGCCCGTTCGAAGATCGGACCGAGGACCGCGTCCTCGCGCACCAAACCGTAGAACTCGCCCAGCAATTCGCGAAGTTCGCTGTCGCTCACGGCGGGCTGCGTGTCGGACACCTGAAGCATCGATTCACCTGTCGCTCTGTCGGTCGCGTCCTAACACGCTGGACTAAACATGCAAATGGAATATATGTTTTAACGACCGGATCGAAGGCGAGCTGTCGCATGCCCCTCACCCGCTACACCGACTATGCGCTGCGCGTTCTGATCTACCATGCTGCGCGGCCGCATACGCTTTGCTCGATCGGCGAGATTTCCAGGGCTTGCGGCGTTTCCCATCTCACGAATGTGGTCCACGAAGTGGGCAACGCTGCTTGCGCTCCGCTGACCGCCAGCGTGGAGGCCTGACATGAACGATCTGATCACCCTTTCCGCGCCCGAGGACGTAGAGGTCGATGGCGCCCAGATCGCCCGTGCCTTCCATGTCCCGGTCCCGTTTTTCATAGCCGAGATGCGACGCGGCAATGTGCGTGGCACGGTCGAACGCGGTGTCGGAGAGGATGCCGGGCGGCACCGGCTGATCTTTCGTTATCGCGGACGGAAGCTCGTGATCCTCCGCCTGCCTGACGGACGCCTTGTCACCGAAGCACCGGACGACCCGACATCCGCGCCGGACACGCGCGGGTCGTAACGGGGCCCGTCGTGGCTGCGCGCTGATCTTCGCGGCGATGCTCGCGGTCGAACTTGTGCCGATGTATCGGCCCGCCCGGCCACCGGTGCGTGAGCCGGTCTGAGCCGACTGCCAAACCCGCCGGCTTCTGCTATGCCAAGCGGACGTGACGAAGGGGAGACGATGATGGACGAGACCGACGTGATGCCGCGGGGCGACCTCACTGTGCGCATTCCGGCGATGCCCGCCGACGCCAATGCCAATGGCGACATCTTCGGCGGCTGGGTGATGTCGCAGATGGATCTGGCCGCCGGCATCCGCGCCGCGGAGCGGGCCCGCGGCCGGGTCGCGACGATCGCCGTCAACGCGCTGACCTTCAAGCGACCGGTGAAGATCGGCGACACGCTCTGCGTCTATTCGTCGATCGAGAAGATCGGCCGCACCTCGATCACGCTTGGCATCGAAGCCTGGACCAAAGCCCGCGCCTCCAACGCGCGGACGAAGGTGACCGAAGGCACCTTCGTCATGGTGGCGATCGACGACAATGGTCGCCCGGTGGCGATCCCGGCGGAAACGCTGGCGGAGTGAAGCTTTTGTTCCGGCCGTCCGCCGCGCCGGTCTTGCCGCGACGGAGGAGCATGGCCGCCGTCCGAGCCGGCTATCTCAACCCTTCGGGAAGTCCGTCGCTTCGCCGGTCGCTCGCCATTCCTCGATCTCCGCCAGCCGCGCCTTCAGCCGCTGGGTGACCTGGTCGACGCCCCAGGCGCCGAGCACGAGATGGCGCGGGGGCGCGGCGTGATCGGTCAGCGCAATCATCGCCTCCGCCGCGCGCATTGGGTCGCCGGGCTGTCCGCCACTCCCCCCGCTCGTGCCCTGCATGCGCTTTCCCGCTGTATCGGCGTAGTCGGCGATCCGGTTCGGCGTCTGTTTAAGCGAGCGACCGGCCCAATCGGTGCGGAAGGGGCCGGGCTCGACGGCGATAACCTTGATGCCGAGCGGCGCCGCTTCGGCGGCCAGCGCGTCGGTGAAGCCTTCGACCGCGTGCTTGGTGGCGGCATAATATCCCGAACCCGGGAAGCCGATGAAGCCGGCGACCGACGAAATGTTGAGGATGTGACCGCCACGCTGTTCGCGCATACCCGGCAGTACGGCCCGCGTCAGTGCGAACAGGCCGAAGACATTGGCCTCGAACATGGCGCGGATCTCGTCATCGACGCCCTCCTCGATCGCGGCCTGGTAGCCGTAGCCGGCGTTATTGACGAGGACGTCGATCCGACCGAAGCGCTCCTTTGCGGCCGTCACCGCCGCGACGATTTCATCCGGCTTTGTCACGTCGAGAGACACGGCCAAAGCGCGATCCTCCGCGCCGTCCACAAGATCAGCGACACGCGCCTTGTCGCGCGAGGTGACGACAGCCCGCCAGCCGCGCTTGAGAACGGCTTCGGCGAGTTCGCGGCCGAAACCGGTCGAGCATCCCGAGATGAACCACACGGGCGTGGATTCTGTGGTCATGCTTTGCCTTCCAATATCGGGGAGAGCGCCGCATGCGACGCAGGGCGATGGGAGCCACAACATAAGGCAAGCTGACGAGCCGACAAGGCGAACACTCCGGTCACGGGAAAGAGTGCGGCTGACTCGGGGCAGCGCGAGGACCCACCTTGATGCCAGCGCCCGGGCGGGTATCTGCAGTCATCCCCGCCCCAATGTAGCCCACCTATGATCCAGACTCTCGTACGCGACTATGGCCACATCCATCTGGGGATCGGCCTTCTCGGCAATTTCCTGTTCGTGGTCGGCTCGGTGCTGTTCTTCAAGACATTCGAGGCCTGGTACACGGTGGCGGTCTGGATGTTCGTTCTCGGATCGACCGGCATGTTTCTCGGCTCGGTCGGGCAATTGCTCAAGACGCTCTACGAGGCCGAAGAACGCCGGCGGCGCTGACAACGACCCGGCGCCGTGGATTTTCGCCCGACCGCCCCCTACTTGCACACCCCACGTCGCCGGTTCTTGGCATCCAGATGCAGATGGTCGGCATGCGCGCGGTTGTACCCGGGTCCGAGGACGGTGCCGAAATAGCGGCAGCCCGACTGCCGCACGCTTTTCTGAAAGCCCTTCTGCCGGAACGAGAAGAACCCCTTCTTCTCCACGTCGAAGGTGCTGCCGTCGGCGAATTTGAAGCCGCGCACGTCGAGGGCGTTACCGCTGGCGTGCTCGCTGATCGTGCGTGAGCCGGCGATGCGCGAACAGCGATAGGACGAGGCGTTGAGCACCGCCGTCGGCCGGGTCCATAGCCGCCAGCGTGCGGCTGGCTTGACCTCGTCCTCGACCCATTTTGAAATGCGCGCCGCCGCGGGGCAGTTCAACGTGGCCGCCGGCTGCATCCGCACGCCCTTGGCAATCTCCAGCACCTTGACCGGATAGGAGATGCCGCAGCCCGCGCCCTTTCCGACAGGCGCGACGTCGACGAATTTTACGCCCATTTGTCGCAATGCCTTGCGACACATCGCCTCCGACCGCGGCAAAGCGGTGTAGCCGCTCGGCGCCTCCTGTTCGAGGCGACCGCGTCCTGGCACTGTGTCAGGGCGTCGCGCGGGTCGCGGTTGGCCGCCCAGCGAGGCCACAACGCCCCGATGCGGCACCAGTTGCGGCGACAGCGCCTCGCGGGACGCGGTCTCCGGCGGCGGGATCGCCCCCGGCGTCACGCGCTTGAGGCCTTGCCAGGGATCGTCGACGGAGTCGGCGGCGCCGAAGCGCGCGGGATCGGCGTCGACTTCGCTCGGCGCATCAAGCGGCGGCAGGGCGGCCGGATAGGTCGGGGCGGCAGGCGCCTGACGCGTGGCGGGCACGAAGGATGCGTCATCCGTTGAGGCACGAGCCCGGCTTCGTCCCAGCAGATCGTCGAGGAGCGCTTTGTCATCTGCGGGCGCTGCCGCCGGAGCCGTCGCCGGCGACATCGGTTGCTGTGGCTGGGAAATCGGAATGTCTTGTCGACCGACACTGCCCACGCTCGGCGTGTAGCCCTCACCAGCCGCCGGCAGGCGGCCGCCCCAGACCATCGCGCCGCTGCCGCTCTGGGCCAATGCCCCCGAAGAAAGGCTCGCCGCCGTGAAACAAACGGCGGCGAGCGCAACTCTGCGCCATCCGCTTTTACGCAATACCATGCGATGGCCTTTCGTCTTCCGCGAAACTCGAGCGGGACGAGGAAAACCTATCGGCGTTTGGTAAGCGAAGAATGAACGGGACGCCGAAAAGCGTCGCTGCCGACAGGCGCGACGCTCAGCCCGCAGACATCTCCGGCGCGGCATNCGAGCGGGACGAGGAAAACCTATCGGCGTTTGGTAAGCGAAGAATGAACGGGACGCCGAAAAGCGTCGCTGCCGACAGGCGCGACGCTCAGCCCGCAGACATCTCCGGCGCGGCATCTTCGGTGGGACGCGAAGCGGCGGCTTGGGCTGGCGGAGATGCGGCGCCGGTGAACAACAGCGCCGCGGCCAGCCAGCCAGCGGCCGCCTTGCGGGACGACCGCCGGGGGGCTACCGCCGCCGATTCCGCGACAGCGTCCCGGGACTCCGAATTCTCATGGGCAATGCGGAGTTGCCATATGGGCGCGCCGGAAACGATCCGGCCGGCCGGGAAACCGGCGGCATACTGCAAATCGATCAGGGGGAGCGAGAAATCGATCAGGGGGAGCGAGTCGTTCTTCATGACCCGAGATTCGCGCACCGGCTCTGAACCGAGCATGAACGGATGCGCCGCAGGAAGCGCAACACGCTCGATAGTACGACGGCGCGACCGAGCAAACCCGCCAGCCTGCGTCCCGCCCGGTCACACAGTCGGCGAGTGTCCGCCCTCGAAAATCGGCGGGCCGGCCGCGACTTTCGTGAAACTCGCGCGCCCGAGCCACCGCTAGCGTATCCTCGCAGAAGCGAGCGGCATTCGGCGACGAGGCAACGACGATCGGCTGATTCTTTCGGTTGACAGCTACGGAAGCTTGCGGTTGTATCAAGTTGATACACTTCCGTTGACGCAATAGCCCATCCTGTCTTTTGTCGAGCCATGAATGAAAAAATCAGTTGATATCCGTAGGCTTTGATTTAATACTTCCCTTGCGCAATATCAAAATATCGGGAGGCGTAAACAATGCGTATGTTTCTGATTTCCGTTGCCGCTGCGGTCAGCACGTTGGCGTTGTCAGCTGCCGCTGACGCGAAGACGTTCACGCGGAAGGTCGTTGAAAACAACGACAAGTGCTATTTGGTCGAGTATATTCCCTCGACCTACATATTCAACACCAAGGGCAAGAAAGTGAGCGGCGAAAGCCGTAGCTGGGTCGGAAACATCGCCGATGGTGCAGTGATCATCAAGCGACGCAATCCGGCCGTCTACATCCAGACTCGCAAATTGCTCGAGCAGGACCACTACACGCTCGTCGCGCAGGGTTGCTGACGCTTCGGAGAGGGAGCCCCTGGGCCTCCTCTCCCCCTTTCCTTTCGCGCGCATCGGTTGGAGATGAATGATGGCCATCGGGCTGCTGACTCTCATGGCGGGACTGGCGATACCCTTCGCATCCCCGGATATCGATGCCGCTCCGCTGCCCATAACCGCCGACCTGAGCATTGCCTTCGAGTTCGTAGAGAAGGCAACCGGCTACGATCTCAACGCCCTCATCCGCGACCGGCTGAGCGAGGAAGTCAGTACGGTCCCGCTCGACAGTTGCGCCACGATCGATATTGGCATCGGCGGTGAAACCCTCTTCGGCGAGCCGGTGGCATGCGATGATGAACGCTATGTTTTCGATCTGGTGGGTCGGCACGTCATCGTCAGCGGCGTCAAACGCGATCATCCGCTAAGGGATGTCGAGCCCGGATATGTCATCCTGAACGGCGTGCCGCTGCTCGTTGAAGATGAGGAGCGCGTCATCGATCCCGCCCCCTCGCCGACTTGGCAATTTCCCTGACCCCGAACCGAAGGCTTTCGTTTTCCCTCTTCAATCCGTTTAAGATCGGCAGGTGTGCGATGATGAGAACGCTACTCAATTCGGCGGGATCTTTGGAAAAACGGATTAAACCAACCTGCGGCAATAGCGGTGTCTCGCACGGGCGTTCCTATAGGACGGCACTGTTGTTGGCCGCCCTTGTCCCACTCCTCGCCGCATGCCAGCTCGACAGACCGGGCGCCCGGGCAGCTCGGACGTTGACGAACGAGCGTATAGCGGCGGCGCCGATGCGGTCGTCCACGCCCTTCGGCTACGCCGTACGAACCGCCTCGCCGCGACCGGCGACCATTCTCAGCCTGCACTTCGAGTTGGTGGAGCAGACGCAAGGCTACGACCTTAACGCGGTTGTCCTCGACCGCTCGACGGGCTCGCTGCACACTGCGAAGATTCGGCGCTGCAAAACCATCGACCTCGACTCCTTCGACGCCAGCAGCCGGAGCCTTTTCGCCACGCCGGTGCTCTGCGACGGCCGCTCCTATTCCTTCGATACACTCGGCGAGCGCGTCGCTGTCGTCGGTCCGCGCCGCAATTATATCCTGCGGGGCCTGCCAGCCGGCCATGTCGTGCTCAACGGTGTGCCGCTACTGATCGAACCGCGCGGACATCGCCATCCGGCCCCCGGCCTGCGGGACCGGTCGAGCCGACAGATTCCCTTCACCATCCAGTAATACCAACCTGCAGTGATAGGGACCTCTTACGGCGCCGAGCGGGCTTGTCCGGCCAGGAGCGCCGCATCGCGCGTCGCCCCGCTCCCTGCCATGCATCGGCGATCGTCCCGGTCGAATGGAATTTTATCACCGCAGGTTGGTAGTCAGTAGCCGCCTGGGGTTTTCCGACTACCGTCGTCGCATCCCGCATGACGATGAACAACCGGAGATCGGGGCGGGACCGCATTCGTAGCCGGCGCTCGTCCTCCGTCTCTCGCCGGCTCGACCTTTACCGACCCCAGTCATCTCTGCCTGATCGGTCGAACAGGGGCCGCCCCCCCGATCCGTTCAGGCCGGACACGCTTGCACGCGGCCCCTTGCCTCGTCTGCATTCGCCAAATGCACTTCGGATGGGGCTTCGCCTCCGCCATGACTTATTTAGCGTTAAAGCGGCGCATCGAATTGTCTTCTCTCGCGAATCTCAGTAGTAACCACCCGATCGAAAAAGCCTGATTCAATACGGGCTATCGTTTGAATATTTGCAATTCTTTTTCTCCTTTCGACGTTAGCTCTACGTAACATAAATTGGATTAATGCGATCTCAGAATGAGTTCCCCATGCTTTACCGCCCCGCTATTAGTCTTGTGCTTGTGCTGACACTGACAGGGTGCGCCGCCGTCCCAACGCGGTGCTACGTCACCCTCTCGGACGCGGGCCAGCCGAGCGCGGAGGCCTGCGAGAGCGGATCGCATCTGCGTGTCCGGCCAATCACCCCCGAGAACGCGGCCTACTACGCGCCACCCTACATCCTCGCGGCACTGGCGAACGAGGGCTATCTGTCCATGTCCACGACTGACTCGGGGGACGAGCTGCCGACTGTGATGCAGTCGGACGCCCCCGTCTTCTCCGTCGATGATCAAATTGTCTACGACCACACCGTCAGCGACCGCCTGCCGATCTTCTCGCTCGCCATCCCGGCTCTGTCGCTGTCGATCGAGCTCAGCCTGCCGCGCAACGAAGCCGCGTCGCAGGCACAATCCCGACCCACGAGTTGAGGCCCCGGCGTCTGAGGAGCTGAAGCATCGCCAGCCCGCCGGCTCGGTCGTTCCCGCTGCCGTGCATTCGCCGGCCGATCCATCGCGTCGCCCGCTTTCAACTCGCCGTCTTGGTCTCTATATGTTCCGCCATGGCTTCCCGACCCAAACCGACCCGCCCGCGTCCGCCCGCTAACACCGCTGACGAGCCGCCCTTCGATCCCAGCGCGCCGGCCCGGCGCGGACCGTTGCAGGATTTCGCCGACGCCGCCGAACCCACTCGGCCGGCCGGTTTCGAGGAAGCCCCGCAGGCGTCCTTCGACGGTGTGCCCGCCGGTCCGCTCTCGGGCTGGGCCGACGAGATCGCGCAAGCAGCCACCGTCGACGCCGAGCGCAAGGCGGACGCCGAGCCGAAGGGCAAGGTTACCAAGGCGAAGACCCCCAAGTCCGCCGGAGCGAAATCGGAAAAACCCCAAAAGACCTCCCGCGGCACCTCGATGGGCGCGACCCGCGATCCCAAGCAGCGCGCCGCCGCCGGCCTCAACCCCGTCGCCGGCCTCGACGTCTCGCTGGAGGATGCCGGCTCGCTGCCCGAGGGCGGCGTCACCGCCACCGTCGACGCGCTGACCAAGCTGATCTCCGAGGGCAACCCGCTGCTCAAGAACGGTGAGATCTGGGTGCCGCACCGCCCGGCCCGGCCGGACAAGTCCGAGGGCGGCGTGCCGTTCCGCATCGCCTCGGACTACGTCCCGAAAGGCGACCAGCCGACGGCGATCGCCGATCTCGTTTCCGGCATTTCCGATCACGACCAGACCCAGGTGCTGCTCGGCGTCACCGGCTCCGGCAAGACGTTTACCGTCGCCAACGTCATCGAGAAGACCCAGCGCCCGGCGCTCGTGCTCGCCCCCAACAAGACCCTGGCGGCGCAGCTCTACGGCGAGTTCAAGAACTTCTTCCCCGACAACGCCGTGGAGTATTTCGTCTCCTATTACGACTACTACCAGCCCGAGGCCTACGTGCCGCGCTCGGACACCTATATCGAGAAGGAATCCTCGATCAACGAGCAGATCGACCGGATGCGCCACGCCGCAACCCGCGCGCTGCTCGAGCGCGACGACGTCATCATCGTCGCCTCGGTCTCCTGCATCTACGGTATCGGCTCGGTCGAGACCTATACGGCGATGACCTTCCAGATGGCGATCGGCGACCGGCTCGACCAGCGCCAGCTTCTCGCCGACCTCGTCGCCCAGCAATACAAGCGCCGCGACATGGACTTTCAGCGCGGCAGCTTCCGGGTGCGCGGCGACACCATCGAGATCTTCCCCGCCCATCTGGAGGATCGCGCCTGGCGCATTTCGCTGTTCGGCGACGAGATCGAGACGATCCAGGAGTTCGACCCGCTCACCGGCCAGAAAACCGACGACCTGAAATCCGTCAAGATCTACGCCAACTCCCACTATGTGACGCCGCGCCCGACCCTGAATCAGGCCGTGAAATCGATCAAGCAGGAGTTGAAACACCGCCTGGTCGAGCTGGAAAAGGCCGGCCGCCTGCTGGAGGCCCAGCGGCTGGAACAGCGCACCCGCTTCGACATCGAAATGATCGAGGCCACCGGCTCCTGTCCCGGCATCGAGAACTATTCGCGCTATCTCACCGGCCGCCAGCCCGGCCACCCGCCGCCGACCCTGTTCGAATATCTGCCCGACAACGCCCTGGTCTTCATCGACGAATCCCACGTCACCGTGCCGCAGATCGGCGCCATGTATCGCGGCGACTTCCGCCGCAAGGCGACGCTGGCCGAATACGGTTTTCGCCTGCCCTCCTGCATGGACAATCGGCCGCTGCGCTTCGAGGAGTGGAACGCCATGCGGCCGCAGACCGTCGCGGTCTCCGCCACGCCCTCCTCCTGGGAGATGGAGGAGGCCGGCGGCGTCTTCGCCGAGCAGGTGATCCGCCCCACCGGGCTGATCGACCCGCCGGTGGAGATCCGCCCGGCCCGCTCCCAGGTCGACGACCTCATCGGCGAAATCCGCGAGGTGGTCGCCAAGGGCTACCGGGTGCTGTGCACCGTCCTCACCAAGCGCATGGCCGAGGACCTCACCGAATATCTGCACGAGCAGGGCATTCGCGTGCGCTACATGCACTCCGACATCGACACGCTGGAGCGCATCGAGATCATCCGCGACCTGCGCCTCGGCGCCTTCGACGTCCTGGTCGGCATCAATTTGCTGCGCGAGGGCCTCGACATTCCCGAATGCGGGCTGGTCGCCATTCTCGACGCCGACAAGGAGGGTTTCCTGCGCTCGGAAACCTCGCTGATCCAGACCATCGGCCGCGCCGCCCGCAATATCGACGGCAAGGTGATCCTCTATGCCGACCGGGTCACCGGCTCGATGGAGCGGGCGATGGCCGAGACCAGCCGCCGCCGCGAGAAGCAGGAGGCCTACAATACCGAGCACGGCATCACGCCGGAATCGGTAAAGGCGCATATCGCCGACATCCTCGATTCCTATTACGAAAAGGACCATGTCCGCGTCGATGTCGGTCCCGGCGCCAGGGAAGGCGCCCTCGTCGGCAACAACCTCAAATCCCATCTCCAGCATCTGGAAAAGCAGATGCGCGACGCCGCCGCCGATCTCGACTTCGAAACCGCCGCGCGGCTCCGGGACGAAATCAAGCGGCTGCAGGCCAAGGAACTGGAATTCGGACCCGATCTAGGCCGTGGCGGCCTGCCGGGCGACGGCGCTGACGCAGAAGCTGCTTCTCCCCGTCGGGGGTCCGCAGGACGCGGCGAGACCGGTGGCTCGTCCCCGGGCGGTCCCGGCAGGGGGATGAGGGGGCCCGAGCCCAGCGAGGCAGACGACACCCTCGCCGCCGCCGCCGCGATGGAGGAAGACTCGATCTCTCCCGTCACAGGCCGCTCCAAGCACGGCCGCAAGACCAAGCGCGACCGCGCCCCCGCCGGCGGGGAACGGTTTGGCCCGCGCGGCGAACCGCTCAAACCCCGTGGCGAAGGCTCGGCCCGACGCCCGGCACCGCTGGCCCGCCCGCCAAGACCGGATGCGGATGCTGGCGCCGACACCTCAGCTTCGTCATCCTCGGGCTTGACCCGAGGACCCATTCCTCAGACCGATAGGCCCCAAACCGGTCCAGACTCCGGGGGTTCCTACTTCCAGAAACCCTCGCTGGACGACATGGGCCCCGGCACCGACACGCCGACACCCGATCGGCCGGAGCGCCGAGGCGAAGGCTACTTTCGCAAGAACAGCCTCGACGAAATGACCGTCGGCCGCACCGAAAAGCCGCTGGGCAAGAGGCGTGGAGAGCCGGAGGCGCGACCGGGACAAGAGGAAACCCCGCCACCGAAGAAGCCCGACGACTCCCCTGCCCCGATCCGGCGCGAGCGTATCGGCCGCGGCTCCTACGAAGATCCCGCCGACGAAAAACGCCGCAAGCGCCGGCCCGGCAAGACCGGCCGGCCGGGGCAGTAGAAGGCACGTTACGCCTTACGGGATCGGGCTTGAGGCAGCGCGGCTTTCGCCTCAGGCGCCGAGTTGCCGCGCCCGCTTGTCTCCATCCTCCGTATGGCCGACGACGAGCTCGAAGCCATGCCGGCGGGCGATTGCATTGAGGATCGCTACCAATTGGCCGACATCGTCGGGCCGCAAGCACGGGAGCCTTACCCGGTCGCGCCGATCGTCCTTCAATATGACGAACAGTTCACTGGTCGGCGGTTCGTAGCGTCCGGCGATCATCGGTGGACGGTAGACCAACGCTCGCACCTCGGACCATTCGAAATAAATCCCGGACAGCCAGCCGCGTGCAGCCATCGCCGTCGGGCTTATTCCCACCGGCGTGTTGAAATCGGTGTATTTCCCAAGGGTTCGGACAAGCATCAAGCCCAGCGGAACCAGAACCGCAACATAAAGCACCGCCTTGAGATACGGCGTCAGTTCGCGTCCATCGACAACGGCGGCGATCAGGATCAGACCGACCATCGCAGCCGTAAAGCCGCCGATCTGACGAAAGGACAGAATGAACTTCGGCCACGGAATGACCGCCTCGTGACGCTCCAGATCGAACCACGCTTCCTTCGGCATGGACGAATTATGCCAGCCGATTCCATGTTGGTCGAGCCGGAGCGCGTTCGAGCATCCGATAGGTCGCAAGTGAAACCGCTCGCCAGCCACCCGCCCCGCAGGACGCGCCCGGCGAACCCCGCCGCCACCGCATTTGCTACGGCTCCCACGAGGGTAGGACCGGTCCGGCTCGCAGAGCCGGAGCCTACCAAAAAAGCCCCAAGCGCCGGCCGGGACGATAGGGAGCCGTCTTCCTTCGGCCGCGAAGGGCGGCCGGATCCGCCGCTGGGGAAAGGCGGTCGGCGCCGCGGGGGTCGCCGGAGAGGCGTTCACGCTCCCCACCTTGTCCTCCGTGGCCGCAGGCTGGGGATCCCTTCCTCCTTGCGAGGGCAGCAACAAGGAATCCTATACGCAACTTCATTCGAGTCCGTTGCAGCAATTCGGCTAGACGGGATAGCGGATTGCGTAATTCCTCTGGTTGCATTCTCGTTTCGATGCTATCCTGCAGAGACTTTAGACAACACCGCTTTATTCGCGGCCGAACCTATAAAATTGATATGCGTGATAAGAAGACAATCCCTTCGATCAGAGAGCTTCTTATTCGGGCCAACCTCGACGTCGAAAAAATTGTGTCGGCCTCATATATTTGGGATAATGCAACTCCACTAAGCGATGTAGAGTTTTACGTTACTGTCCTCGAAGATCGACGGTTTTACGGTCATTTTGGCTTAGATTTCCCATCCCTTGTTCGTGAAGTTCTCAAGTCGTTGGTTCGAGGGAAATCAGGGGGTGCGAGCACAATCGACATGCAATACGTTCGCACAATCACGGGAAATTACGATAGGACGCTCTCGAGGAAATTTTACGAGATGGCTCTTTCCGTAATACTTCGTTTCCACGTCGACAAGACAGCGCTCCTCCGGAGCTACCTTGCTCAAGCTTACTTTGGCAATCGGATTACCGGAGTGGACGCAGCCGCCGATGTCGTCTTCTCGAAAGCGGCGGCTGACCTGCATGGAGAAGAAGCCGCGTTTATAGCAGCAATGCTTGTATATCCACGCCCTAAGGAACCAAACAAGAATTGGTATGAAAGGGTTAGACGACGAGCTTTATACGGAATCCGTGTAGGTGCGCGGCTTGAAAAGCGATTTAAAAAGATAGATGTGCGTTAGTACGTCTCGATTAGCCCAGCTTATCCTAGGCCTCTGCTCCACAAAAGCTCGCTCATCACGGGCACGATATAGAAGCTGCGTCGACAGCTCTCTTGCCTCTATATTGATATCGTTCAGCGATTCACGCACTTCTTGAAGGTTCCTGAACCTCTCTTCGATAGGCTCTTCCCACTCTCGAATCGCTCGTAACTTGGCGTCTAATGAAGAGAATTCAGGGAGAAAGTATCGATCCATATCATAGCACACCTGAGGTGAGAAAGCTGTTTTCGTTTGAATCAATAGACCGGATATGTTCCTATTCCACCTACCCACGATTTCTCTATATTTTTCCCTTTCAGAATTCACCCGATCTACATCCAAGGATTCAAGGACCGTGGCGTAATTCCTAGATGCCACAACTCTCTCATCCACAAGAGAGAATATTTGCGCTATTAGTTTTATCTTTTGGTCGTACTGCTCCTTAGTGTCGGTCCACAAAGAAGTTGAATGATATGAATCGTTTGTGATTCCATGCTGTTGATTTGATTCGACGAGGGCATGGAAGCGATGTGGACGAAAGCAAACCGCGGG